>CAYPJN010000050.1:0-10721 GCA_964411055.1 uncultured Lentisphaerales bacterium
GGTGCAGGCCGCGGGGCTGCCGGGTCACGACCGTCTGCGCATCCGCTATCCCGGCGGGAAGACGCTCTACGCCAACGGCTCGCGGACGCAACCGTGGAGCCTGGAAGACGGGAAGACGGCGCCCGCCGTCCTGCCTCCCGACGGCTTCCGCTTCGTCGCGCCGCAAGGACTGATCTGCGCCTCGGAACTGCTCGACGGCCGGCGCTGCGACCGGGCCGAGACGCCGGGCGGTTGGTTCCTCGACGGGCGCGGCCAGACAGTGACCTGGGGCCCGCTGACGGCGGACGGCTGCGTCGCGCTGCTTGCCGATCCGTCGCGGGAGCCCGCCTGGACGCTGATCGACGGCGGCGGCAACACGGTCATCCGCGTCGCCGCGGACGCGTCGCCCGCGCGGCTCCGCGCCGTGGCGCAGGATGGCGAGGTGCTGGCGGAGATCGAGCCAGCCGTGGAGGCGGGATACCGCCGCATCCTCCCGGTCGGCGGAGCCGTGCGCTACGAGCCCGCCTGATCGCTCGGCGTTCAGAAAGGGTTGGGCATAAAGCGTTTGATAATCGGCCCGGCCTGTGCGAAAATTTGGCTTTTGGCAGCGGCCACGGCAGCGCTTTCCGTCGGAGCGCCCACCGCCTGCCGGGGAGCGGACATGGCACGACACCCCCAGGCAATCCTTCTGCTGGTCGCCGCGCTGGCGGCGCAGCTCCGGGCGGCCACGCCCGAATCGAACCGCACGGTGCGTTGCACCTTCGCGGCCATCCCGCCGCGGCACCGCGCCGTCGCCGTCTTCGACGCGCTGAACGTCGGTTGCGACGGCGCCGTCTACTTCGGCACCTCCAACTACGGCACGCCGGCCAAGCTGGTGCGCTACGATCCCCCCAGCGGCGCCGTCGAGGTCGTCTGCGATGTCAGCGAGACCATGGGCGAGGATCTCGAACAGTCCATCCCCTCGGGCAAGATCCACACGCTCCTGCCGGTGGCCTCCGACGGCACAATCTACTTCGGCACGCATCTGGGCGACGACCGCTGCATGAGCGGCGAGCACCCCTCCCTCTATGGCGGCGGCCACTTCATGTCCTACAACCCCGCCACCCGGCAGTGCCGGGATCTGGGCCGCGCCAGCGGCCAGGAGTCGGTCATGCGGGTCGAACTCGACGAGCCCCGGCAGCGGCTCTACGCGATCACCTACCCGGGCGGACGCCTGATCGTGAAGGATCTGGTCTCGGGCGCCATCACTGACAAGGGCCAGGCCTCGCACCACGGCTATGCCATGCCCTACCTCTTCGCCGACGGCCGCGCCTACTTCTTCAGCCGGCCGGGCAAAATCGCTCGCTACGATCCCGACACCGATGCCATCGAGGAGGTGCTGACCCTGCCGGACACGCCGAACAAGGCCCCGCTCGACGCCAACTCGCTCTTCTCCTCGATGCTGCGAGGCCTCGACGCCGATAGAACCTCGGCCGTCGGCGCCATCAAGGCGGGCAAGCAGAGTTTCCTCTACCGTTTCACCGTGCCCCGCAAGCGCAAGGGCGCCTGCGGCTTCCGCTGGCTGGGCGAAGTGCCGCACGAGGCTTCGTCGACCCTGCTCGCGCCCAACGGCGACATCCTGGCCTACGCGTGGCGGAGTTGCCGCATCCACTACTTCGAGACCGCGAGCGGCAAGGTCCATTACCTGGGCGTGCCGCGCGACGCCGAGGGCCGCGCGGCCACGCTACTCTTTCCCGCCGTCTTCGCGCCCGACGGCACGCTCTACTTCGGCGGCGCGCTCGACACTACCACCGACCGCTTCAAGCAGAGCGGCTACGGGCTGGGAGCCCTGGGGTTCATCCGCATTGCGCCCGAGGCGCTGCAACAAGCTTTGAACGAGGCCAGACCATGACAGCAATAAAGACCCTTCAACCTGCCCGCTTCCGGATCGCCGCGGCGGTTGCCGCGTTGATCATGGCCCTCCCGGCCGCCGCGCAGCGGCTGACGGACGAGCGCATGACCGACCTCAACGACACCCTGCCCTTCGGCGAGAGCGAGGTGATGTCCATGGGCGCACTGCCCAACGGCAGCCTGCTCGTTGCCTGCGGCGGGACGCGGGCGCACCTGCTCGCCGCCGATCCGACCAACGGCTCCGCGCGCATCGTCCGCACCTGGAAGGACGCGCGCTTCGCGCACAGCCTCGTCGTGCGCGGCGACCGCTTCTGGATGGCCGTCGGGGGCGACCCCGGCGCGATCGTGCCCGACGACGCCGACGCGCCGGGCGAGCGCCTGGTGGCGGGCCGGTACGCCAATGGCCGGGTCACGCTCGCCGAGCACGCCGCGCCCACGTCGGGCGTGGGCATCGCCACGCTCGCGGCCGATGCCGCGGGAAACCGCCTTTTCATCATGGGCCGTCCGACCCCGGTGCTCTACAGCTTCGACCCGTCCGCGGCGGTGTACCGCGAGCTGGCGGTGCTCGGCAAACGGCAGAACCACGAGGACGCCACGATCTGGAAGGGCATCCCCGAGCGTGTCGCCGAGGTGCCGCAAGCGCTGGCGGCACTCGGCACCAATGGCGTCTGCGGTTTCTTCAAGGGCACCGCCTTCCGCTGGACGGAGCTGCCGGCGTCCGCGCCCGGCAAGCGGCCCGCCAGCGGCCTCCGTACCGACCGCGCCCTGCTGGTGCCGGCGGCGCAGGGCCGCCAGGGCACGGAGGGCGACCGCGCCGAGTGCCTGCTTGTCGCCCGCTCGGGAGCGGTCTACGGCGGCAGCTACGACGGCTACCTCTTCCGCTTCGATCCCGCGACGAACCGTGTGGCCAACCTTGGCAAGCCCTTCCGACAGGCCGGCCTGCGGGCTTTGGCGGAACTGCCCGACGGCACGTTGGCGGGCCTCTGCGGCGAGCCGGGCTTCCGCAACCGGCTCTTTCTCTACGACCGGGATCGTGGCTTCCGCGAGGTGGCCTTCAAGACCAACAAGATGGTGCTGCCCTACGACACCTTCTCGGCGCTGGCGGTTTTACCCGACGGCGGCCTCTGCCTGGGCACGCGCGGACGCATGACCGCCCTGCTGTTCGGACGGCTGGCGGACTAGGATCAGACGGACGCCGCCCCCGCCGCCCGCCGGCGGACGCGACTCGAAAGGAAGACCGGCCATGGCCATCACCGATTTCCTCGAACGCAACGCCAAGCTCTACCCCAACGAGGTCAGCCTGGTCGAGATCAACCCGGCCAACCAGCCGGACCACGCCATGACCTGGCGCGAGTACAATCTGATCGAGGCCGCGGCCGCCGAGAAGTACCGGCGCGACATGACCTGGAAGGCGTTCGACATAAAGGCCAACCGCTTCGCGAACCTGCTGCTTACCCGCGGCGTGCGGCGCGGCGACAAGGTCGCCCTGCTGCTGATGAACGGCCTCGAGTGGCTGCCGATCTACTTCGGCATCCTGAAGACCGGCGCCATCGCCGTCCCGCTCAACTACCGCTACACCGCCGAGGAAATCCAGTACTGCATCGAGCTGGCCGAGGCCGGCACGCTGGTCTTCGGGCCGGAGTTCATCGGGCGCGTCGAGCAGATCTTCGACCGCCTGCGCGGGGTCAAGACTTTCTTCTATGTCGGCCAGAACCTCCCCACCTTCGCCGACAGCTACGACACGCTCGCGGGCTACTGCTCCTCGACCGCGCCGGCCGTCGAGCTGGCCGACGCGGATCCCGCGGCCATCTATTTCTCCTCCGGCACGACCGGTTTCCCCAAGGCGATCCTCCACACGCACGCCGCGCTCGTCGCCGCCTGCCAGACGGAGCAGAACCACCACTCCCAGACGCGCCAGGACGTCTTCCTCTGCATCCCACCGCTCTACCACACCGGCGCCAAGATGCACTGGTTCGGCAGCCTGATGGTCGGCGGCAAGGGCGTCATCCTGCGCGGCGCCAAGCCCGCCTGGATACTGCAGGCCGTCTCCGAAGAGCAGGCCACCATCGTCTGGCTGCTCGTGCCGTGGGCCCAGGACATCCTCGACGCCATCGAGCGCGGCGAACTGCGGCTCTCCGACTACCGCCTCGGCCAGTGGCGGCTGATGCACATCGGCGCCCAGCCGGTGCCCCCCAGCCTGATCCAACGCTGGATGCGGGTCTTCCCCAACCACCAGTACGACACCAACTACGGGCTCAGCGAGTCGACCGGCCCCGGCTGCGTGCATCTCGGCGTCGAGAACCTGCGCAAGGTCGGGGCCATCGGCAAGGCCGGCCACCTGTGGCAGACGGCGGTCGTCGGCGAGGACGGCAGGCCCGTCGTGCAGGGCGAGGTCGGCGAACTGATCGTGCGCGGCCCCGGCGTGATGCAGTGCTACTACAACAACCCCGAGGCCACGGCGGCGATCCTGAAGGACGGCTGGCTCTACACGGGCGACATGGCGCGGGTCGACGAGGAGGGCTTCATCTACCTCGTCGACCGCAAGAAGGACGTCATCATCTCCGGCGGCGAGAACATCTACCCGGTGCAGATCGAGGATTTCCTGCGCGCCCACGGCAGCGTCAAGGACGTGGCCGTCATCGGCCTGCCCGACGCCCGCCTGGGCGAGATCGCCGCGGCCATCGTCGAACTGAAGCCCGGCGCCGCCTGCACCGCGGAGGATATCGACGCCTTCTGCCTCGGCCTGCCGCGCTACAAGCGCCCGCGCCGGATCATCTTCGCCGAAGTTCCGCGCAACCCCACCGGCAAGATCGAGAAGCCCAGGCTGCGCGAGCGCTACGGCGGCGGCGGCCGGCTTGTCGAGGCGCAGACCACGCGCTGACCCGGCGGCGGCGCGGCGGGTTCAGGCTTCCGTGCGCAAACCCCGCCGGAAGCCCAGCATGACGAGTCCCGAGAGGAGCGCGGCGCCGGCTAAGGCTGGCAGGGTCGCGCCCGCGCCGCAGGCCAGGGCGCCGATCGCGGCATAGACCGCCGAGACCGCCAGGTTGGCGGCCAGCACGGGCGCCAGGGCGCCGCGCCACGGCAGACGCGAGAGGCCCGCGAAGAGCACGGCGGCCTCGGCCAGTACTGGGACCGGGCGCACGGCCGCCAGCATCCAGACGCCCCAACGGCCATGCAGACGCCGCAGCGTCCGCAGATCGCGCGCCGTGAGCCTCCGCTCTGCGAAACCGGCAACCGAGGCGCCGAGCAGGTAGCCGAGCACGGCCGAGACGGTCATGCCGCCGAACGAGACCAGCGTGCCCCGTGCGAAGCCGAGGCAGCGCCCGCAGGCGGTGCTTACCAGGCTCGAGGGCGTCGGCAGGACGATGTCGCCCGCCAGCAGCCCGCCGAGCACGGCGGCGGTGGCGGCGGGATGGCCGGCGCCGGCCGCGGCGAAGCCCTCGAACCAGCGCTCGATCGCCGCGCCGAAGACCAGGAAGGGCAGCAGGATGGCAGCCCCCAGGCCCGCCGCGAGCAGCAGCAGGCGCCAGGGAGGGCGCGCATGGGGTTCCATGGGGGCAGCTTACCCGGCGTCGCCGCGCCTGTCGAGGAAGAAGGGGCAGGCAGGAATGCCTGCTCCTCCTTTCCTCTCCTCCTCCGCGCCATCCGCGAAATCCGTAGCTTCTCCATCTGCACACATCTGCGGCTTAAAAAGGCGGCGCGGGTGGAACCGCGCCCTCCAGCGGTTACGACTCACATCTCTTCCTCAGAGTTGACGGACGGGGACGCGGGTATTATTGTTCAAGGCGCTTGCAGAACCTCCGGTCTGTGTCAGCGGAAGGTTCTTTTGACCCCTGACCCCTGCCCGAAAGGATCCGTGTCATGCTGACAGACCACATCCGCCACGCCAAGGCCTATGCTTGCCTGCACCCCGGCCTGGCGCAGGCGCTGGACTTCCTGGCTTCGGCCCCGCTGGCCACGCTGGCGCCGGGACGCCACGCAATCGCGGACGACCGCGTCTTTGCGCTGGTGCAGGACTACACCACCAAGCCGCGCGGGCAGGGTTTCTGGGAGGCGCACCGGCGCTTCATTGACGTGCAGTACGTGGTTTCCGGCAGGGAGCTCCTGGGCTACGCGCCGCTCGACAGTCTGACCGTGACCGAGCCCTATGCCGCGGACCGGGATCTGGTGCTGCTGGCCGGCGCGGGCGACATGTTGACGGTACGTGCGGGCACCTTCGTTATACTCTTTCCCCATGATGCCCACATGCCGGGCCTGGCCTGCGGAGCGCCGGAGCCAGTGCGCAAGGTGGTCGTCAAGGTCGCGGTATAGGGTTCAGGGTTCAGGATTCAGGGTTCAGGGTTCAGGATTCAGGGTTCAGGGTTCAGGGTTCAGGTATGGGTGTTTTTTCAATTCTGCGGCTCGCTGGGGACAGTCCGTTCTTTCCGAACGCCACCTTGCCCCCCTGACCCCTGAACTCTGGCCGACCGTGGCAAACCAATCACAATTCCGGCTTCCGGCTTCACGTCGGAATATCCTTGCCCGTGTCCGGCGGATAGCGTAATATTGCGCCCGATCCGGAAGGCCGGGCATGGCGTTCCGGATGGAAGCGAGGGGCCGGGGGCATCCCGGTTCCGAGCAGATTAACCCCTGCGGGTTGAGTGGGCAGCAGGGCGCCGACAGGACCGCTTGGCGGCCGGGCGCCCCGCCGGTGAGACGCCGGAAGCAGGGTGGCGCGAGTGGCGCCGCCGCGATCCGGCTGCCGTGGCTTTCCATCCCGTGGCGCGGTTCATCGAAGGAACGCCACATGGAAAACGAAGCCTCCGCCGGCCTGACCGGCCTGACCCTCAAGGATCTGCTGGACGCCGGCCTGCATTTCGGCCACCAGACCCGTCGCTGGAACCCGAAGATGAAGCGCTACATCTTCGACAAGCGCAACGGCATCCACATCATCGACCTGACCCAGACGATCGTGATGCTCGAGGAGGCCGCCGCCTTCCTGCGCGACACCGTGCTCAACGGCAAGAAGATCCTCTTCGTGGCCACCAAGCGCCAGGCGCAGGAGATCGTCGCCAAGGCCGCGGCCGAATGCGGCCAGTTCCACATGACGACGCGCTGGCTCGGCGGCACCCTCACGAACAACCAGACGATCCGCCGCAGCGTGCGCCGCATGCGCCAGATCGAGGCCATCGGGCGCAACAACAACGGCCAGCTCTCGCCCTTCAAGAAGGAGGCGGCCAGCCTCCGGCGCGAACTCGACAAGCTCCTGCTCAGCCTGGGCGGCATCGCCGACATGGAGCAGATGCCGGGCGCCATCGTGGTGTTCGACGTCTGCCGCGAGTCGATCGCCGTCGCCGAGGCCAACCGCATGGGCATTCCGGTCGTGGCCGTGGTCGACACCAACGCCGATCCGGATCCGATCGACCACGTCATCCCGGGCAACGACGATGCCATCCGCGCCATCACGCTGGTCGCCGAGGCCTTCGCCAAGGTAGTCAAGGATGCCAACGCCGAATGGTCGCGCCTGGCCGCCGAGCGCAACCGCCGCATCGAGGCCGAGCGCGCCGCCGAGGCCGCCGCCCTGGCCGCGCGCCGCGCCGCCGAGCGCAAGGAGGGCGCCGAGGGGAGCGCGGATGCCGCCGCCGACGCCAGCAAGGCGCGCCTGAACAAGCAGCGCCGCTCCGCCGCCAAAATCGCCCAGGAGGCCGTGGCCGCGGCCCACGCCGCCATCGAGAGCAAGGCTGCCGCCGCCACCCCGCCGCCGCCCGCCGCCGCTCCCGCCGCCACCCCGCCGCCTGCCGCGGCGCCGGCCGCGGCACCGGCCGTCCCGACCGCCGAGACCCTCTGAAACTGACTGGACCAGGAGTTTTACCATGGCTGAAATCACCAACGCGATCATCATGGACCTGCGCGCGCGCACCAACGCCGGCATGATGGACTGCAAGCGCGCGCTTGCCGAGACCAACGGCGACATGGAGGCGGCGATCAAGATCCTCCGCCTGAAAGGCCTGGCCATCCAGGTCAAGCGCGCCGACAAGGAGGCCAACCAGGGCATCGTCCAGGCGGCCGCCAGCGCCGACGGCTCCGTCAAGGCGCTGGTCGAGGTCAACAGCGAGACCGACTTCGTCGCCAAGACCGACGGCTTCAAGGCGTTCGTCGACGCCGTGGCCGCCCGGGTGCTGGCCGGCGACGAGAACGTGGCCGAGAGCCTGAAGGACGAACTCGTGGCCATCGTCTCGACCACGGGCGAGAACATCCGGATCCGGCGCACCGCCCGCTTCGCGCGGACCGGGAACGCCGTGATCGAGTCTTACATCCACATGGGCGGCAAGGTCGGCGTGCTGGTCGAGCTGGCCTGCGGCAAGGCCGCTTCAGCGGCGGATCCCGCCGTCGCCGGGCTGGCGCATGACATCGCCCTCCAGATCGCCGCGGCCGCCCCCCGCTGGCTGGACCAGACGCAGGTGCCGGCCGAGATCGTGGAGTCCGAGAAGGCCCTTTACCGGCAGGATCCCAAGCTGGCCGGCAAGCCCGAAAAGATCGTCGAGAACGCCCTGGCCGGCAAGCTCCGCAAATTCTACGGCGATGTCTGCCTGGTCAACCAGGTCTTCGTGAAGGACGACAAGCTGACCGTGACGCAGGTGGTGGAGGCCGCGGCCAAGGCCGTGGGCGACAAGATCGCCATTTGCCGCTTCGCCCGGTTCCAACTCGGCGCCGCCTAAGCGCTTGCCGGAAAGACTGCTGAACGGGGGCGGAACCCGCGCCACGGGCTTCCGCCCCCGCGCTTTTTACATCGCGGACGCGGCGGGGCGCGCCCGCGTCGCGCTAAGCCAGCGCGGCGAGCATCTCCTGGATCATGCGCTCGCGCGCCTCGATCGACTCGCAGAGGCGGAACTGCACGCGGGCGCGGTTGAGGTTCTGCTCGGGGTGGCGCGTCTTGAAGTAGACGCTCCCCGCAAGGTAGTCCTGAAAGAAGCGCAGCCCCAGCTCGAAGGTGATCAGGCGGATGGCGGCGAAGAGGTGGCGGCGGTCGGACTCCGTGATGAAACCGTTGGCCTGGCCCATGTAGCCCTTGCAGAAGGCCATGCACAGATCCATGTCGAAGACGACCTTGTTGAGGTTGATCTCCTCCTCGCCGGCGGGATTGCAGATCGAGCGCACCGCGTCGCCGAAGTCGTAGTGGATCAGGCCCGGGCTGACGGTGTCGAGATCGATCATCGCCGTGCCCTTGCCCGTGAAGTCGTCGATCATGATGTTGTTGACCTTCGGGTCGCCGTGCATGACGCGCAGGGCCAGCTCGCCGGTCTCGACCGCCCGCTGCAGCACATTCACGAAGGCGCGGCGCTCCTCGATGAATTTGGCGATGCGCCGGGCCTCCATCGAGGCGTTCAGCCGCTCGGCCCCGGCGGGTGTGGCCATGGTGGCGTCGTAGCGCTCCAGATAGCGCGGGGAGATATGGAAGCCCGGCAGCGGGTCGCGGAGCGCGCGCGTGTCCAGGTCGGCCACCAGTTTGTGGAAATGGGCAAGGACCGCGCCGCACTCGGCGGCGTGCTCCGGGCCCTGCGTCTCGTTGAAGGCCGTGGCCGAGGCGATCTTGGTGATCACCCGCCAGCAGTCGCCGTGCTCGTCGATCAGGCAATCGCCGCCCTCGCGCGTCGGGATCAGCTTGGGCATCTGCCAGACGCGGTCCGACTCCCCGGCCTCCTCCTCGAGTTTCCGGTGGGCATGCGAGATCAGCAACCGCATGTTGGCCATGATCAGCTCGGGCTTGGAGAAGACGACGCGGTTGATCCGCTGCAGGATCACCTGCTGCTCGTCGAAGGTGTTGCGGAAGATCGCCAGGTAGGTGTCGTTGACGTTGCCGGTGCCCGTCGGGTTGATGGTGACCAGGCGCCCGGCGATGGCGAATTTGTTGACTAGGACGGAGAGTTCCATGAAGGGGCTTTCGGGGAAAAACAGACTCAGTATAGCGCGCCGCGGATCAGTTGTCGAAAACGAATGCGACCGATTGCGACAAGCGCCTCTTGCACTTTTGCCTTTTGCCTGAAGGCGGTCGAGTGGAGTGGCGCAAATGGCAGCCATTTCCCCATGGCCATCACAAAGGTCTTCGATCAATCACAAAGGTCTTCGATCAATGAAGAGGTTCCGACCGGATCATTCACAAACATGTAGACACCCACCACGACTACAGTAGCAGCCGCATCGACAACTAGGGTGACGGGGGTGCCCAGCATTCTGAGATGATAGTCCTTCATCTTGTTTCGGGCGGATTTCCTGATCAGATACCCTTTGCCCAAGTCTCCGGAGTAAACCTCATAAACCACGCCTTTTTTCTGCAGGGCCGCCTCCGTTGTCTTGCCAGCATCGATCCAGATGCGCTCATTTGGATCGGTGTCCGCCCACAACCTGGCCGTGGCGCAGCCCTGCACGCCAAGCAATAAAGCCAGACATGCGATGCCGAGCAATCTTCTCATATCTTGGTTCTTCTTGGCCGCACGGTGGTCGCCGGCAGGCCCCAAGCGTCCTGGTTGACGGCGAGCACCTCTTCGTTGCACAGCAGGCGCAGGGTGTCGTCGTCGATCTCGCCGGGGAGGCAGTCGATTAGCAGCGGGCTGGGAC
This sequence comes from uncultured Lentisphaerales bacterium, assembly GCA_964411055.1. Lineage (GTDB taxonomy): Bacteria > Verrucomicrobiota > Kiritimatiellia > RFP12 > JAAYLN01 > JAAYLN01. The sequence continues at coordinate 10,465 of CAYPJN010000050.1, forward strand.
GGATCGCCCAGCGGGTGATGCACGTCACCAGCTCGTCGTGGCTCAGGCTCTTGGCCCGGGTATGCCTGGCACACTTCATGCTTGACCTGGCATGCATCCTGAATGAACTGACGCGGTTCCAGCAAGGACAAATCCCATGAATGCAAAACGGCTCAGTGTGGTGCTGGTCTGCGCGGCGATGTGCGCGGTCGCCGACACCGACTATCCCATCGAGACGGCGGTTCAGAACGTCAACCGGCGCCAGGTCGAGGCGTTCC
>CAYPJN010000051.1:0-10535 GCA_964411055.1 uncultured Lentisphaerales bacterium
CGTGCTGCAGGGCCTGGTCGATCGCGGCCTTGAGGGCCGCCTTGATCTCGGGCCGCCCGTGGCCGGCGTTCGTGATCAGCACGCCGGAGGACCAGTCGATCCAGCGGTTGCCCCACCGGTCGGCGACGGTCGAGCCGCTCGCCCGGTGCCAGACGACGGGCGGCTGGCCCTGCATCGAGCGCGGCTCGGAGCGCGCGAGTTCATCGAAGACCGGGAGCGACTCGGGCACGGGAAGCTTGGTGCGGATGGTGCGGAATCGCGTCTCGACGGCGGGCACCGCGACGGGGGTTAGATCATAGGTGGCCATGTGCGTGCATCCTTTCAATAAGCTACTGCGGGTGGACGGCGCGGGACGGTTCAGACGCGCCGCGCGACACGGGGCGGATCGTGGCGGATCTCCACCCAGGCGCCGTCGTTGACGATAGAGAGGCGGGCGGCCTCGACGACCAGTTCGTTGATCGCGCTGTTGGCGGGCGTGGCCAGAATGCCCTGTTCATCCACCTCGCGGATCATGGCGCGGCGGCGCTCCAGAGCGGTCTGTGGCGCCAGTCCCGCCGTCTGGGCCTCAAGGCGTATCATCGTCGCGATGTTCGCGCAGACCGAGTCGACACCATAGCCGACCGGCCGGGCGCCCTCCCCTTCCCAGGGCACCAGACGGAAGAAGTCGGGGCTCATGTAGCGGTATCGGCTGCCTTCGGGATAGTCCGACTCCAGGAAGGCGTAGCGCACGCCGCGGTCGTTGTCGATGTGCTGGATCATGCCATTGCGGTTGTCGCCCTCGCAGTACATCAGCAGCCCCTGGTCATTGCTGCCGGCCGCCGCGTCGGGGTAGCCGAGCCCGGCCGTGACCGACAGCAGGGCGCCGTTCTCGTAGCGGATACGTCCGTTGGCCCACAGGTAGCCCTGCTTGCCGTTTGGGAAGCGCCCTTCGATGCCGGAGACCGAGATGCCGACCGGCTTGATCCCAGTGATGAACCAGACCAGGTCCACATAATGGCATCCCACGTAGACGAAGGGATCGGTCTTGTCGCAGGTGAACCAGTTCTGAAAGTTCGAGTGGCGGTAGTAGTAGGGCTCGATCAGCTTGGCTTCGCCCATGACGAACGTGCCGTGCTTGCCGGCCCGATAGTTGCGCCGGGCGACGAGTGAGCGGCGATCGAAGCGCTTGTGGTACTCGACGCCGACGTAGAGGCCGCGGTCGCGGGCGAGCGTCTCGATCTCCGCCGCCTGGGCGTGGCTCAGGACGAGCGGCTTGACGCAGAGCACGTGCTGATCGTGCAGCAGGCACTCTTTGACGGTCTCATAGTGGAAGGCATCGGGCACCGCGACGATCACCGCCTGTCGCGGGGCGAGTCTCCGGATGGCCGCTTTGAACAGGTCGGGCTGCAGGCGGTCGGGCGGGTCGGCCAGCGGCGGCAGGGCCTCAAAAGAGAGTCCGGGGAAGGCCTCGCGGAGGGTCGCGCTTTCGTTCAGGGCTCGCAGGGGAACGCTGTTGAGCGCCGAGACCGTGATGGCGCCGACTTGCCCCGTACGCTTGAGGTGGTAGACACTAGGCAGAAGCAGATCGTGCGTGATCATGCCGCCGCCGATGATCAGAACATCAATGGGTGGATACATGCCTGCTATTCCTTGGTTTGTTCTGGGTTTACCCGGGCCGCGCCGCCACGGATGAAGGCTAGGGCAGCAGTCCGCGCGCCATCACGGCGGCGGCCACGCTGCGGACGCTCAGCAACAGGGCGGCCTGCCGCAGGCTGAGGCGGCGTTCCCGGGCGGTCTGCCACACGCGGCTGAAGCGGTCGCGCATGCGCTCGGAAAGCCGGCGCAGCACCTCGGCCTCCGTCATCTGCTCCTGCTGGGTCTCCTGCGTGTATTCGAGGTAGGACACGAAGACGCCGCCGGCATTGCAGAGGATGTCGGGCAGCACCGTGACGCCGCGCGCGTGGAGCAGGTCGTCGGCCTCGGGCGTCGTCGGCCCGTTGGCGCCCTCGGCGACCAGGCTGGCCTGGATCCGTCCGGCGTTGGCGGCCGTGATCATGCCGCCGCCGGCGGCGGGCACGAGCACGTCGCAGGGCAGCGCCAGGAAATCCTGCGCGTCCACCGGCCTCCCGCCGGCAAAACCGGGCACGCGCCCTGTGCGGGCGACATGCGCCGTCAGCGCTGGAATGTCGAGGCCCTCCGGGGCGCAGACCGCGCCATGGACATCCGCCACGCCGACCACGCGCGCGCCCGCGGCCGCCAGGCTCTGGGCCGTCACGGAGCCAACATTGCCGAAGCCCTGCACGACCGCCGTGCAGCCCTTCAGCGCGCGTCCCTGCGCATCGAGTGCCGCGGCAATGACATGTACTACGCCGCGGCCCGTAGCCTCGCGCCGCCCGGGAATGCCGCCCAGCATGACCGGCTTGCCGGTGACATAGCAGCCCTGCGTCGTGGCCTGGCCATGCGAGTAGGCGATGGCGTCCTTGATGTGTCCCATGTCGCGCTCGTTGGTGCCCATGTCGGGCGCCGGCACGTAGATCAGCGGATGGATGTGGCGGGACGCGTTGCGCGCGAAGCTGCGGATCACCATTTCCTTGTCGTTCGGCGAGAGCTTTTCCGGCGCGACGACGATACCGCTCTTGCCGCCGCCGAACGGCACGCCGATCAGGGCGCACTTCCACGTCATCTCCATGGCCAGCGACTGCACATCGTCGAGCGTCACGTCCGGTGCCATGCGGATGCCGCCCTTGCAGGGTCCCAGCGCCGAGTTGTGTTGCACCATGAAGGCCTTGATGACATGCACCCGGCCATCGCTCAGCAGCGGCGCCAGCCGCAGTTCGATCCGCTCCCGCGGCATCCTGATCTTCTCGATGATCTCCGGCGGGAACTCGTCGCCCAGCATCGGGGTGACGCGGTCAAACAGTTCCATCGCGCTCTGAAGCATGTCCATCAAGCCATCTCCATCTCTTGTTCTGTAAGCGTCTGCCGCGACGCTTAGGAGAATCGCGGCACCAGAGTCCGCGGAATGCCCCGCCTCGTGGCGATCTTCTTCTGGTGGGTTTCTATCGTGCCAGACACGCTTCCGCGTGTCAACCTTTCGAGGAAATTGTTTCGGCGAACATCCTGCCGCGATCATCCTTGAAATGATGACGGGGATCGCCTATGATTTCTTTTTTAAGCGCCTGTAGCTCAATTGGACAGAGCGTCAGCCTCCGGAGCTGAAGGTTGTGGGTTCGATCCCCGCCAGGCGCACCACTCCCCCGCCCTGCCCCGTGTTGCCAGAATGTGACCAGATTCCTTGATTTTGAATCATCTACGTTCGTCACGGGCACACCCTCACTCCCCTCTTCATTTTCTCGAAATCGACAATTCTTGCCTCGGAATTTACCGTTTGCCGCCTGCAGGTATTAGCTTTGGTATAAGCCTTCGTCCAGGCACATTTCCGTTCTGGGCTTCACCTCCCCCCTCCGATGTGCCTTCTGTCGCAGAGGCGCGGGGGCGCGGAGGGGAACATGAAGAAGCTTGTGATGGTGGTGGCGGCTTGTGTGGCGTGCGCGGCGACTTGGGGGGAGAGAGATCAGTTGGCAGTGGCCAGTGGCAGTTTGCGGTTTACTTAGCGTTCTCTTCCCATCCATCCGAGCATAGCTGCGATTCCCAAACAAACAAGTCCAATCGGCCGCCATCCATTCCGGTTGAGGTCACCCTGTCTTCAATAGCCACTCGTTCAGTTCGGAGACAAAGGCTGCAGTAGGCATGACGCGGGACTCCTCTCCTACGTCAACCAGCATTTCGACGAGCGCACGGCCGCCTGGTGAATCGGGATAGGCGTCCGCGATCTTGCGGGCGCGCGCGTAGATCTTCGCGTATTCGGGCGAGGCATCGCGGACCTCTTTCACGAGGGTGATGATTCTGATCTGATGTTCCGGCACGGCGACGGAAAACGCTTTCATGGCATCCAGCGCTTGCCGCACGCGAGTCACGGCGCCATTGAGCGCTATCGCAGCCGCGCTGAAGTCGCCAGTGATCGCCAAGTCCTGGTTGTCCGGGAATATGCGATACGGGTCGATGTGCTTCTGCATCCAATGGTCTTTACGGTAGCGGTCGCGGACGGCTTTGTGGCGGAAGTCGGGGATTTCCCTCGGCACACCTTCCTCTTCGGCGCTGCGAAGCGCCTGGATGCCGGCGAGCGTCACGTCGGATGCGGCGTAGATATCCCAGGGCGCTTTCTCGCCCGTCAGGATCTGCCGAGCGAAGTAGTAAAGCTCCCAGAAATCGCCGCCGCCATGGCCGGCCTTATCGGCCATTTCACCCATCTCGCTCCACTGCGGCTTGACCTGGAAGTTGAAGGAACTTCCGGTGGCACCGACTTTAAGGCAAAGCGGGTGCATCTCGGCAGAGGCTTTCGTACCGAACAGGCGCTGGTGATGGCTGTCTGCGGTGGTACCGCCCATGAGATTGCGCACGATGCCACCGTTGCTCATGTGAATGAGGGATGGGGTGAAGGCGCCGAGGCACGGCAAGACGCCGTCGATCTTACGTCCCTTGCCCTTGATGACGCCGTAGTTCAGCACGTCCTCGGGGAACGCCGTGACTTTTTCGGGGCGCAGTCCGGTGATGATCATGACGGGGCCGAGGGAATGCGTGCAATAGTAGTGGTAGTTCAGCCAGCCGCGCCAGTGGTGGACGCGGTTGCCGGGCTCGAGCGGGGTGCCGTCCGGATTGGCAAAGGTGCGTCCTACGCCATGCACGTATTCGTATTCGGCGTAGGCCAGATCGCCAAAGAAGCCCTCGCGCCAGAGCTTGGCGAGGTACATGTTTTCTACGGAGAATGGATAGTTCTCGGCTAGGTTATAGACTCTCCCGTATCGCTCGACGGCTTCGACGAGATCCACGCCCTGGGCCGGGGTGAAGAACGCGGTCACCTCGCTCAGCACGTGTTTGCCGGCCTTCAACGCCTTGATGGCGTGAGCCGCATGGTCGGGACAGTAGGTGGCAACGAGAACGGCGTCGAAATCGCGAGCAAGGAACTCGTCCTCGTCCGCCGTGAGGAACGCATCGGGGCAGTTCTTTTGGAACGAAGCGCGCATGTTAGCGTGAAAATCGCATCCCGCGACAATGTCGATGTTCAGGGCTTTTGCCGAAGCGATGAAGCTCTGCCCCCGGCCGAGACCCCAGATCCCGAGTTTCAGGTGTTTGGAGGTCGGAAGAAGTTGGTCAGATCCCATGAGAAATACTCCTTTGTCGATTCATCCTGAGCAGGCTATCGTCTTCCTGCCAACCGACATGCTCACGGGACGCTGGGAGCCGCGTCCGCGCGGCTTCCAGCGGTACCGTGGAGCAACTGGTGTACGCCCAGCATGGGCGCAAACTTATGGGGTGCAAGTCCCCTACGGGAGATCAGTATATGAAACCGTGAGCCGAAAGCAAGGGCGACCTCGCGAGGGGTGGTCCGAAGGAAGCTGGAGGCGAGACCCGCAAGCCGACGAACAGAGCCGGAGCGAAGCGGAGACCGGCCATCCGGAGGATGACAGCGACCGAAGGGAGCGGCCAACCGCATACAAGGCGCGCCCCGAGGGCGAGTCTGCACAACAAGACGAAGTCCTCCTGGTCTAGGGAAACGTAAATGCGGCGGTTGTGCGGGGACAGCTTGCGCAAATCTGGATCGCTTTCCACTACCCGGCCGCAAATCCGTCCGGGAAACGTGCCGTGTCACGGTAATCCATCTGAACCGCCGGATGCGGACCCGCAAGTCCGGTGGTGTGGGAGGGGGGAGCTAATCACTCCCCCCGACCCGCTTGTGTGACAGTATCTGTTTCACAGTGTCGTAAATGTCTTCAGGGCTCTCAATGTCCCTGAGGTAAATTCCTGAGTTTGGACTTTGTCCGGCCGTCTTCAAAACGATTGTACCGACACCGTATGTCTTCTGGATGACCCCTCGGGTCATGCTGCTTTCCTGGACCTTGTCAAATTGAATACTCTTGTTCTCAACGTTCAAGAAGCCCTCTGCGTACTCCAGATGATCGTCGAAGAACCGGTATTCGGTCTGCGAATATGTGTTCCTCTTCAAGACGTACGCAACGAAGGGAACAACGAACACAAAGAGGATGAACGCGAGGCCAAGCATGATTTTGATTGGGAGAGGTATCCCGCCCTTAATGATGTGATTGGCAAAGAAGGCGAACCCCAGCATGCCGAGCCCCCCGATTGCGGAATTGATTGCGATTGGGAAAACCGACATCCAGCCGAGAAACCGTGGTTTCAGAACGAGTTTTGCCTCAGTCATCTTTCTTTCCTTTCGTCACACAAGTGATTGAGCCGTTTCCGGCTATCTCCACGAAACAGCATGATCGTAGACGGAATGGACGCGGGAAGCAAGCGAAGGCTTGGGGTGCCGGGGGACCATCCTTCCGTTTGTAAGGATAGTCGGACAGCCGGGCAGGGAGCTATTGGCCGGGGGATCGGACTACCGGGACTGACGGGGGGCGACGGGACTGCCGGGACTGTCCCGACTGCGGCTCGCCGGGGACGGCTCGCCCTACCATTCATGGAGCGCTGAAGGCGGGGAGACGGCGGCTCGCCGGGGACGGCTCGCCCTACCATTCATGGAACGCTGAAGGCGGGGAGACTGCGGCTCGCCGGGGACGGCTCGCCCCACCTTTCGGGATCGAGGACGAGGCCCCACCTTCGCCGATAGGCTACTGCGCGGCGCGCAGGGGGCGGGGATGTTGAATTGTGGCGTGTGGCGAGGGGAGCGTCGGCGATGGCGGAGTGGATCGTTTTCGACGGGCCGTATGTGCTGGGGCGATGGCCTCGGAAGTACGCGGCCTGGATCGCGGCGAAGCCGGACAAGGCGGGGCGGCTGGAGGAGATCGCCGGGCAGGTGCTGACGGCCGTCCAGACGTCGACTGAAGTCGCTGATGGCTTTGCCGCTGCCGACGGTGGCGGTGTAGGATTGGGGAAAACCCTGATTCCAGTCACCAAGGGCGCACTGACATCAGCTGGTACGACGAATGGCTAACGGATGAGCAGCAGCGTTTCCGGCGCGACGTACATGGCCTCGTAACACCCAATGTCGACCTTCTGACGGTGGTCGACGCGCGGATTGCCGGCGAGGTCGGACGCGCCGTCCATCCAGAAGGCGCTGGTGGCGGCCTCGAAGCCGGAAACCACGGCGGGACGTGCCGGACGGGCCTGCCGGTTTTCGATTGATTGTTCCTGACCAATGCCCGATGATTCGGCCATGTCAACTGCCAAGCAAGAACTGGCCCCGGATGGAGTCACCTGCATCTGCCGGATCATGATGCCGCTGCGCGACGGCGTGCGGCTGGCCACCGACGTCTATCTGCCCTCACCGCGCGGACGCCATCCGGTCATCGTCATCCGCTCCCCCTACGGCGGGCGCGCCACCCTCTCGGAGGATGCCCTGGCTTTTGCCAGCCAAGGCCTGGGCATGGTCATCCAGGACTGCCGCGGCACCGGTTTTTCGGAAGGCGAGGCCAACTATTGGCGCCAGGAGCGCGACGATGCCGAGGATATGTTCCTCTGGCTGGCCGAGCAGCCCTGGTTCGACGGCAACCTGGTCACCAACGGCGAATCCTACCCCGGCTCCACGCAGTGGCAGGCCGCGCGTGTCGGCCACCCCGCCATGAAGGGCCTCACCCCGCACAACGCCCCGCTCGACATCCACGCCTGCTACTTCAACGGCGGCGCCTACGGCTACTCCCTCGGCGTCTTCTGGGCCTTCGGCATGCTCGCGCGCCGCCGCCGGACGGAGATCAAGAAGCCCTGGCGCGAGCTTTGCAGCCTGCTGCCGTTGCGCGAACTCGACACACGGCTGGGCCTGGAGCCCTGGCCCCTCTGGCGCGAGTGGATCGCCCACCCGTCGCGCGACGCCTACTGGACGCGGGCCGACGCTTTTGCCGACATCGGGAGGATCACCGCCCCGGCCTACATCACCGGCGGTTGGTTCGACATCTTCATCCAGCAGACCCTGCGCGGCTTCGCCGCGCTACGGCAGTCGGGCGGCAGCGAGGCCGCGCGCCGCTTCACCCGCTGCTGCATCGAGCCCCTCGACCACGACATGCGCACCGCCGAGGTGGACTACGGCCCCAACCACCTTAACGGCATCATCGCCATCCGCAACCGCTTCATGCGCAATGTCCTGACGCATCCCGGCCAGGATCCGCTGCCGGATCAGCCCATCCTGCGCTTTTTCGTCATGGGGTCCAACCGCTGGGCCGAAAGCGACGCCTGGCCGCCCCCCGGCACGCGCGACACGCCACTCTACCTGCACGTCGACGGGGCGGCCAACAGCATCCTCGGCCGGGGACGCCTGGACTTCACGCCGCCGGCCGGCGACCGTGCGGCGCCCGACACCTTCGTCTACAATCCCCTCGAACCCGTGCCGACCCTCGGAGGCAACAACCTGGGCCACGAGGCGACGCCCCCCGGCCAGCGCGAACAGTCCTCCATCGAGCGCCGCGGCGATGTGCTGGTCTACACCAGCGCGCCGCTCGAACGCGACCTCGATGTCATCGGCCCCGTCCGCGCGCGTCTCTTCGCCTCCTCCTCGGCGCCCGACACCGACTTCACCGTCAAGCTCTGCGACGTCACGCCGGACGGCCGTTCCTACAATGTCTGCGACGGCCTCCTGCGCGCGCGCTACCGCCAGGGCCCCGAAACTCCCGTCCCCGCCGCGCCGGGAGAGATCCACGCCTACGACATCGACTGCGGAGTCACGGCCATGACCTTCCTAAAGGGGCACCGCATCCGTGTGCAGGTCTCGAGCAGCAATTTCCCGCGCTTCGACCGCAACCCCAACACCGGCGCGCCATTCGGCGCCGACGACCGCCTGCAGACCGCGCACCAGCAGGTGTTCCACGACGTGGCGCGTCCCTCCCACCTGCTGCTGCCGCTGTCGCCCGCCAGCGCTTCCGGGGTCTCGCCATGACGACGCTCCGGCTCAAGGACATCGAACGCTTCCGCATCCGCGACGCGCGCACCGGGCAGACCTGGATGGGCCACGACCAGGAATGGTTCGGCACACCCTGGCAACGCCTCGCGGGCTGCGGCCCGACGACGGCCTGCAACCTCTTCCGCTACCTGGCACCCGCGCTGCCCGCGAGCGCCGCCTGCGCCATGCAGGCCGACCGCGAGGACGCGCTGGCCTTCATGGAGGATGTCTGGAAGACCGTCACCCCGACGCGCCACGGCCTTGCCACGACGCGACGGTTCTACACGACTGCAATCTCCTACGCCAGCGCGCGGGAATGGCCGCTCGGCTACCGCGTGTGCGACGTGCCGGCGGTGCGTGCGCGACGCCCGGACTTCGCCAACCTGAGCGCCTTTCTGGACGCAGCACTCGCACAGGATCTGCCTGTGGCGTTCCTCAATCTGTGCAACGGCGACGAGGCCAACCTCGATGAATGGCACTGGGTGACGATCATCGCGCTGTCGCATGAATCGGACGGCGACGCCCTGCTGGCCGAGATGCTCGACGGCGGGACCGTCAAGCGGATCGACCTCGCCAAGTGGCACGCTTCGACCACACGCGGCGGTGGCTTCGTCGCGCTATTCCCGCAGTCGTGATCAGCCGGCGCCGCCGTCCGCCGGGACCCCGATCCTGGCGCGAAATTCGGTCTCGCCCAGAAGCGGTATGCCCAGCGCAGCGGCCTTGGAGGTCTTCGATGCGCCGGGGGCTTCGCCGACCAGCAGGAAACTCGTCGCCTTGGAGACGGCATCGACCACCTTGCCGCCCGCCTGCCGCACCAGGTGGGCCATCTCGTCACGCGGCCGGCTCAGCGTGCCGGTGATTACCACGGTCTGTCCCGCCAGCGGGCCGCCCGCCGCCGTGCGCGGCGCACCGATGGGGTTGATGCCCAGATCGAGCAGCCGTGCCGCAGTGCGGCGTCCCCACTCCGAAGCCGCGAAATCCAGCAGCGCGCGCGCCGGCTCGGCCTTGATCTCGCAGAGGTATTTCGCCGGGCGGCCCGCCTTCCGGTCGGTCCGCCGCGCCTGACCCTGCGCCACCAGCGCCTCGCCGAGTTGCTCGATCTCGACGCACGCGGCCTCGAAGGCCACCGCCGTGCTACCGGCGTCCGCGCCCGCCCGACGGTGGCGCGCCCGCGGGTTCAGATCCGCCGCCTGCTCCGTCAGCTCCGTCAGCCTGACGACCGACTTGAGGATCGGCGAGTCGAGCACAGCACGGAAATCGTCATGCGCGGCGGCCACCTGCGCGGCGACCGTCTCGCCGACGCCGGGGATGCCGAGGGCCACGAGCCAGCGCGCCAGCGGCAGGTCGCGCGCCGCCTGCAGCGCCTGGAGAATCTTCACCGCCTGCTTGCCGCCCAGCAGCCGCCGCTCACCACCCTCTCCCAGGTTGAGCTGCGCGAGGTCGTCCACGCTCCAGTCGTAGAGATCGAGCGGATCATGGAGCCGTCCCGTGGCCACCAGCGCCTCGGACACCCTGCCGCCCAGCCCCTCGATCTCCAGCGCCCCGCGCGCGGCGAAATACTCCAACCGCGCCACCAGCCGCGCCGGACAGGCGGGGTTCTGGCAGC
>CAYPJN010000052.1:0-10489 GCA_964411055.1 uncultured Lentisphaerales bacterium
TCCGCCCGCTCCTCCATGCGCCCCCCGCGCGCCCCCCTGTGGCTAGCCGATTACCTGCGAAGGGCCGGATCGAGGGTGGCCGCGAGGTGCCCCGGCGCCGTGCCGCCCCGCGCCATGATCCGGCCCCAGGGATCGACGATCAGGGAGTGGCCGTGGCTTACGACGCCGGTCTGCGCGTTGCGTCCGCACTGGTTCGGTGCGACGACGAAGCACTGGTTCTCGATGGCCCGCGCCCGCACCAGCACCTCCCAGTGGGCGCGACCGGTCTCGTCGGTGAAGTCGGCGGGGATCAGCAGCAGGGCGGCCCCGCGCGCGGCATAGCCGCGGTAGAGCTCGGGGAAGCGCAGGTCGAAGCAGATCGATAGGCCGCAGCGCCAGCTCCCGATCCGCGCCGGGCAGGGCTGCGAGCCGGGCGCGTAGCACGCGCTCTCGCGCACGACGGTGCCATCCGCGAGGCGGGCATGGAAGAGGTGGATCTTGCGGTAGACCGCGCGCAGGTGTCCCCGGCGGTCGAACAGCAGGGATGTGTTGTAGATGCGCGTCCCGTCGCGCTCGGGCAGGCTTCCGCCCAGCATCCAGCATCCGAGCCGCGCGGCGTTCCCGGCCAGCCAGCGCGTGATGGGGCCGCCGACCGGCTCGGACGCCCGCCGCAGGGTTTCGCGGGTTCCGCGGCAGGCGAAGCATTCCGGCAAAACGACCAGGTCGGCGGCGCCGGGAGGCGGCAGGAGCGCGTCGGCGGCGGCCAGATTCGCCGCGGTATCCGGGCCGGAGGCGGTCTGGACGGCGGTCACGCGCAGCGGCAGACGCGGCATGGCTAGCGCGTCTCCTTCATGGATCCGCCACTGCGGGGAAGGCCATTGGCCGTGGTGGTCACGATGGGTTCCTGTGGCCGCGCCGCGAGGGTGCCGCCGGTGCCTGAAGAGTAGCGGCCCGCGGAGCGCCTGTCAATGGCGGTTTAAGTGCTTGGTTCAGGAAGAGGCTTTTGCTAAATTAATAACGGATGTCACGGTCACGCAGACTCACAGTGATGGCCGCCGTGGTGACGGCGCTGCCGCTCGGGATGGTGCTTGCCGTTCCGGATGCGGGTGCGGTGGACCTTGTCCTGGCGGCGGGCGCCGCGGAGGGTGTGTCCGAGGCGGTCCCGGCGCAGGGCGCGGCCATGGCCGTCCCGCCCTTCTCGCGGTACGAGGTCATTCTCGTCCGCAAGCCCTTCGGCTCGCCGCCGCCCGCTGCGGCGGCGCCGGCGGTCGATGTCGCCGCCGCCCAGCAGGCGCAGGAGGAGCAGAAGCTCGCCCGGCAGATCAACATGGTGGCGGTCAACAAGACCCCCTCCGGCAACACGGCGGTGGGCTTCATCGACAAGTCGGAGAAGCCCGAGCGCAACTACTACATCAATGTCGGCGACACGGTCAACGGTTTCACCGTGGTCGAGGCCAGCTACGACGATGAGACCGCCACGCTGAGCAAGGACGAGGTAACGATCACGCTGAAGCTCGGCCAGGGGCTGGTCAAGGGCGGCGCGGCGCAGGCCCTGCCGGCGGCGGCCTCCGGGCGCGCCCGCGTGCCGCCGTCCGCCCGCGTGCCGCCGTCCGCCCGCGTGCCGCCGTCCGCCCGCGTGCCGCCGGCCATAACGGCGCCGCCGCCGGAACTGCCGCCTGCCGCCGCCGGCGCCCTGCGCACGCTGAACTCCGAGTCGTTCCGCGAGCGGCTGGCGCGGCAGCGCGCGGAGCGCGAGGCGGCCGAGGCCGCCCGCCAGAAGCGCGCGCTGCTCGACGCCGAGGCGCGGGCCGAGAAGATCACCAAGGAGGAGCTCGAGAAGGCCACGCGCGAGATCAACATCAACCTGATCCGCCAGGGGATGAAGCCGATTTCGCCGGTCACGCTCACGCCCGAAGAGGATGCCGAGATGGTGCGTCTGGGAGTTTTCGACGCGCAGTGACCTTGACAAAACGCGCCACACGCCTTACCCTTGCGCAATCGGAAATCCCGGAGTCTGCCTTGTGCAATTGGTAGAAACGCTGCGTCACAGCGCCGCCCATGTCATGGCGGCCGCGCTCTGTCGTCTGTATCCCAACGTCCAGCTCGACATAGGGCCCTCCACGGAGGAGGGCTTCTACTACGACGTCGACCTCGCCCGGCGCATCGCCCCCGAGGACTTCGCGGCGATCGAGGCCGAGATGCGCAAGCTCATCGCGGCCGACCTGCCCTTCGAACGTCTCGAGGTGCCGCGCGCCGAGGCGGCGCGGATCTTCGCCGGCCAGCGCTACAAGCTCGAACGCCTGGCGGACATCCCCGAGGGCGAGGCCATAACGCTTTACCGCTGCGGCGAGTTCACCGACCTCTGCCGCGGCCCGCATGTGGCGCGCACGGGCGCCATCGGCGCCGTGAAGCTCGTAGCGGTGGCCGGCTCCTACTACCGCGGCGACGAGAAGAACCCGATGCTGCAGCGCCTCTACGGCATGGCGGCCGGGTCGCAGGCGGAGCTCGATGCGGCGCTGGCGCGCCAGGATGAGGCGCGGCGCCGCGACCACCGCAAGGTCGGCCGCGAACTCGATCTTTACAGCATCAGCGACACGATCGGGCCGGGACTCGCCCTCTGGCACCCGAAGGGCGCGCGCATCCGCGTGGCGATCGAGGATTTCTGGCGCCGCGAACACTACCGCGCCGGCTACGATATGGTCTTCACCCCGCACGTCGGCCGCGCCGCGCTCTGGGAGACCTCGGGGCATCTCGGCTTCTACCGCGAGAGCATGTACCCGGCCATGACCGTGACCGAGGACGAGGGCCACGCCGCCGCCCGCGCCGAGCAGTACTTCGTCAAGCCGATGAACTGCCCCTTCCATATCGAGATCTACAAGAGCCGCCGCTGGTCGTACCGCGACCTGCCGCTGCGCTGGGCCGAACTGGGCACCGTATACCGCTTCGAGAAGGAGGGCGTGCGCCACGGACTCCTGCGCGTTCGCGGCTTCACGCAGGACGACGCGCACATCTTCTGCACGCCGGAGCAGATAGGCGACGAGATCCGCCGCACGCTCAATTTCGCCCTCGGAATCCTGCGCCGCTTCGGCTTCGCCGAGATCACCGCCTTCCTGGCCACGCGCCCCGAAAAGAGCGTCGGCCTGCCCGAGCGCTGGGAGCAGGCCACGGCGGCGCTCGAGGGCGCCCTCCGCGCCGAGGGCCTGGCCTTCACGCTCGACGAGGGCGGCGGCGCCTTCTACGGACCGAAGATCGACCTGAAGATCCGCGACGCCCTCGGCCGCCCCTGGCAGCTCAGCACGATCCAGTTCGACTTCAACGAGCCCGAGCGCTTCGGCATGACCTACACCGGCGAGGATGGCCAGGAACACCAGCCCTACATGGTGCACCGCGCCCTCCTAGGCAGCCTGGAGCGCTTCTTCGGCATCCTCATCGAGCACTACGCCGGCGCCTTTCCGCTCTGGCTCGCCCCGGAACAGGTGCGCGTGCTGCCGCTGAGCGACAAGCAGCTCGGCTACGCGCGCCACGTGGCGGACGAGTTGCGGGCGGGGGACGCGCGCGTGGCGGTGGACGAGGCGGCCGACAAGCTTGGCGCCAAGATCCGGCGCGCGCAGCTCGACAAGATCCCCTACATGCTGGTGGTCGGCGGCCGCGAGGCCGAGGCCGGCGTCGTCGCGGTCCGCAGCCGCGAGACGGGCGACCAGGGCGCCGTGCCCCTGGCCGAGTTCGTAAAACGCATTCGCACGGAAACCCTGGCGTAACCCTGCGCCGAAAGAGGAGGTGAGCCATCGGCTCCTTCGTCCGCACAAACTTCAAGATCCGTGTTCCCAACGTCCGCGTCATCGACGCGGACGGCGCCATGCTGGGCGTGCTGCCGACGCGCGAGGCCCAGCGCATGGCCCAGCAGCAGGGCCTCGACCTGGTCGAGGTCTCCCCGCATGCCGAGCCCCCGGTCTGCAAGATCATGGACTTCGGCAAGTTCCGCTACGACGAGGGCATGAAGCGCAAGCAGGCCCGCAAGAGCCAGCAGCACCAGGTCGTCAAGGAGATCAAGTTCCACGCCAACGTGGATCCGCACGACCTCGAGACCAAGATGCGCAAGACGCGCGAGTTCCTCGCCGAGGGCCATAAGGTAAAGCTGACGCTGGCCTACCGCGGCCGCGAGAACGCCCACAAGGATCTGGGGTTCGAGGTGATGCAGCGCGTGATCAAGGAACTGGAGGGCGAGGCCGTCTGCGAACAACCGCCGCGCCTGCTGGGGCGCCTGCTGGGCTGCCTGCTGGCGGCCCGGCCTCAGAAGCCCGCCAAGGGCGGCGGCAAGCGTCCCGACACCCCGCCCGCGCCGCCATCGGCGCCGCCCGCGCGTCCCGCGCCGGCACCCGCGGAGTCCGCGGCACCGTCGGACGCAACTTGATGTTATGATCTTGATGTAAACCGTTTTCACCGCCCTTTACCGGGACGGTCACCCCGGCATCCGGCCGGGGCCGGTTGTTCCAGGCCTTGCGCGGCGGAGACCGCGGGGAAGATCGGGCGGCAACAGGAGACAAACATGGATACCTTGATCGGCGTATTCCGGGCGCGGCGTACGGGCGGCCGGGCATGGGCGGGCAGGATGGGCTTCGCGGTGCTGGCGCTCTGCGGCGGCGCGCTGGGCGCGGCCGAGCCGGCCGGCGGCACGGGCGCGGGCCAGGCGCCGGCGCGGCACGAGGTCTTTTCCCGGCCGGCCGCGCAGACCCCGGATCAGCCCGCCGCCGCGGTGACTGAGCGCGCGCACGGCGATCCGCCGCCCGCCTTCGGCGCATCGCCCCTGGATCGCACGGCGTCCTTCTACAAGCAGTACGTTGATCCCATCCTTGCCGATCATCTGACGGTGGGCCTGCGTCTGGTCAGCAACAAGCTCAAGGAGACCTCGCGTCCGGCCGACCGGGACGGCGGGCGCACCTTTCTGGGCTATGTGAACGAGCTCGATCAGCAGGAGAAGACGGGCGTGCGGCCCTTTGTGGGCTGGCAGTTCTGTCCCTACTTCGGCGTGGAGTTCTCCCAGGACGAGGTGGCCGCCCGCACCCGCAACTACAACAACGGCATGAGCGACGGCATCCTGCGCATGTCGGGGCCGGTCTTCACCGCCATGGCCAGCTACCCCGTCACCGACTACCTCTCGCCGTACGTCGGAATCGGGTATGCGCCCTGGAGCGCCACGTTTGACCACGACGACTGGTGGCGCCTGGGCTACGGTTCGCCTGAAGGCTACGCCGCCGCCGGCGCGCCCGATGCTCCATTGTCCATGGGCCGCCTGATCGAGGTGGAGGACGACTCGGCGACCTTCTTCACTCTGGGTCTTGCCGTACGGCTCCACCGGCGCGCCCGGCTGGATGTGATGATGCGCCAGATCGACCTGACATCGAAAGCCCGCTTCTACCACGACTTCTCGGGGAACAAGGTTCTGGAGCGCGAGGGCGAGTTCACCATGAAGCACTCAACCTACGGCATCGCCCTGAGTTTTGTCTTCTGACGGGGTCGCTTTGCCGCACAATTGCCTTGCGGCATCCATGCCGTTCCGATACGCTCATCCAAACACCCAACGAGCGGGGCCGGCCATGATGGGTCCTTCACTCGGCCACACCAACCCGCATCATGGTTGCGGCGCCGGCAAGGCGTCCGCGCACGAGAGGATGCAATGAACATGATCGCCTGGTTACGTTTCATGGTTCCGGCCTGTATCTGCGCCGGACTGCTGGCCGCCGGATGCTCCAAGCCCAAGGCCGCGCCGCCACCCGCCGCGGAGACCGGCGCCGCCGGCTCCTTCGACGCCACCGGGATGCTCGGCGGCGAGGCGCCGGCCGTCGATCCGGCCAAGGTGCTAGCCAGCGTCGACGGCGAGAGCCTGACCTACGGCGAGGCCGACGTCATGCTGCGGCGCATGCTGGCCTCGCAGGGCGCGCCGCAGGAGCAGATGGACGCCATCGTGCAGCAGATGGGAGACTCCATGCGCGGGCGGATCGTCGAGCAGTTCGTGGGTTCCACGCTGTTGAAGCACGAGGCCGCCGCCCGCCAGATCGAGGTCAGCGACGCCGAGGTCGAGAGCGCCTTCAGCAACCTGACCAGGCGCCTGCCGCCCGATACCGACCTCGAGACCGCGCTCACGCGCATGGGCCTGACGACTGAGCAGGTCCGCAAGGATATCCGCGACAACGAGCGCATCCGCAAGCTCTACGAGAGCGAGACGGGCAAGGTGCCCGCCGCTACGGAGGCGGAGATCGCCGCCTATTACGAAGAGAACGCCGCGCAGTTCGCCAAGGGCGAGGAGGTCGAGGCGCGCCACATTCTGATCGGCACCCGCGACGCGGACGAGGCCCGCAAGGCCGAGGCCAAGACCAAGGCCGAGGGGCTCCGCAAGCAGCTTGTCGAGGGCGCCGACTTTGCCGCGCTGGCGGCCGCCAACTCCGACTGCCCGAGCAAGGCCGATGGCGGCTCGCTGGGCTCGTTCGGCCGCGGCCGCATGGTGCCGGCCTTCGAGCAGGCGGCCTTCGCGCTCGCGACCAACGCGATCTCCGAGGTCGTCGAGACGCCCTTCGGCTATCACATCATCCAGGTCACGGGCCGCACCGAGGGCGGCAAGACCTCGATGGAGGAGGCGCACGACCAGATTGCCGGGCAGCTTGCCGCGCAGCGGAAAAACGCGGCCTTCGAGACCTTCATCGAGGGCCTGCGCGCCAAGGCCAAGATCGTGCAGGATCTGCCTGCGGAAGCCCCCGCCCGTGAGGAGGCGGTACCGGAAGCCGCGGCACCGGCGGCACCGGAAGCCCCGGCACCGGCGGTACCAGAAGCCTCGGCGACCCCGGAAGCCTCGGCGGACCCGGCGGCGGCAGCCGCAGCGCCAGACGTGCCAGCGGCGACAGCCAAATAGTACCGCGGACTTGCCTCGCAATAGTGCAAGCGAAGGGTTCAGGATCCAGGGTGTCCTGAACCCTGCCCACCGAACCCTGCGCCTGAACCCTGATTGCGCCGGTAATCCGCCAGCATAGCTCAGTTGGTAGAGCAGCTGATTTGTAATCAGCAGGTCGTCGGTTCGACCCCGACTGCTGGCTCCACTTAATCGAACTGGAGGTCATCCAGCCCAGGGAAGAGGGCGTGGCATACCCAAGGTGCGTGGCTGGCGAGCGGGCTGGTCCGCCCGAGGATTGCGGCGGTGTGCCGGGCTACGACCGGCTCCTGGAGATCATTGCGAACCGTCGGCACAAGGAGCATCGGCAGATGCTGAACTGGCTCGCAAGGATGAAAGGGCCTAAGTTCGACCCTGAAGCCTTCGACCATGCTGGCGTGCAGTTCGACGATCCCGAGCAACGGTGGAAGATCGCTTTTGACGGCGGCGAGATGACACCGGGGATGCGGTGTTGGGACTTCTTCCAGCGGAACGGGTGACTGCTGACATCCTTATCGCCCCAGCATACCGCCCGGCATCTCGCAGACGCCGCGTACTCTGACACCAGTTTCGTCAGTTGCGAGAGGCTTTCCAGACGCACGAAGGCGAAAGTCCCTTTGCCGAAAGGCGGGAGTATCGAACTAGAGTAACCAAGCGTAAGCCGTTCCAGCGGCAACTCGCGGAGAGCCAGGGGACCTGAAGCCGCGAATTCTTGAAGCTCGATGTCTGCAAGCGGCATGCCGGCGAGGGGCGAGAGGTCCGCGACGCCCTTGACGGCAAGATGACGTAAAGGCATTCCCTGCAACGGTGCCAGACTCTTGACCGGGATTGTGTTTCCTGAGAGGCTGCATAGCTCGATCAGAGGCGCCCCGGCAAGCGGCGCGAGGTCGAATGCTGCACGGTTGTCGCGGCGGGTTCCCAGACTGATCCGCCGGAGGGGCATGGCCTTGAGGGGCTGCAGGTCGGCAACGACCCAGAGCCGCACCTCTAACTCCGTGATCGGCAACCCGGCCAACGCGGCGAGGTTTCGCACGGCCGTTCCGGCGCCCTCCCCATTATTCTTATCATCCGTTAGCCAACAGATCATGATGCCGTCCGGCAGAATTGCCGCGGTCGGTTCTGTGGGCATCTCCTTGTTGTCCGCCTTCCAGCGCGCCATGGCTGCGTCGAGCGTCGCCCGGTCGATTTCCAGCGGCATGAGCGGCCGGATGCTGGCGATTGCCTGCAGGACGGCCGCGATATGCAAACGTTCGGCGCCGCGCGCGAGGCGCACGACGATTTCGCGGCCCGCGTCGTTGGCGAACGATCCGATGATGGCGTCCGGCATTCGAACCGCCTTTCAGGCGACCGCGCGCAGCGCCGGGCCGCCCGGCGCCGCACCGCCGGCCGCGTCTCGCTCCATCTGGGGGAACTGTTCGCGCGCCGCGGGCCCGTCGAAGCACACGAGATCGTCCGCCAAGGCGGCGACCGATCCGGCCGCGTCGGGGTTCGAGGCCGGCGCGTCGGGGGCAGCCGGAGGCGTAACGGCCGCGTTGCCGGAATCGGCCTTCTCTTCTTGCCCGTCCGCGCAGGCTGTCGCGGAGTAGATTGCCGCTAACGCGATCAATCGCCGGGATTCGATGCGTTCTACCGACTGGAAACTTTTTCGACAAATGCTCCCGTTCTGCCGCGAATGTGTTGTGCATTGTCAGAGACCTCCAGAGGGTCATTATCGGAGGAGGCTCTTGCAAATACTGCTCTGATGGGGTCAATCCTGATCCGGTCTTCTGCGCGGCATCATTGCGTGGACCGCATTCCGTCAAGAGCGCGTCGGAATAGACGATCCCCCGCCAGGACTCGCAGAAGTTCACCCGTCTGATGCAGAAGGGGTTCCGATGGGAGACGGGCCGGGTGGTTGACGCGAAATGATCGAGACCCGGCGCGGGGCCGCCGAGGGGTTTGGCGCTTCAGTCGCTCCAGAGGCGTTCTTTCACCCCGTTCAACTCGTCGTTTACAATCCCATCCTCCAGCAGTTCCTTCGCGTAGGCATCGAGCTTGTCGAGCACCTGTTTCGTGTCCATCCCTCGCTTGTCAAACACGATCAGTTGCCCGCCTTCATCAGCCACGGTAACCCATTTGCGGTCCGCAAGGATGTGGTGGAGAGATTCGGCGTAGCCGTTGGCGATGAGCCGCTCGACGTACGGATACGCAGACAGGTCAATGCTTTTGTCCATGTTCTCTCTGCCCAACGAAGTCATCGTAGCGCCCGAACGCCACGTCACGCGGTGGGCGTGAAGGTCACCGTGTTCTCTTGCGCTGCGGGATAGAGGGCGTCGATCATTTCCCCGATTTTCTTCTGTTGTCGTCCTTGCAGAGCATCTGGCAATTCTTCGCGTCGGTCTTGCCTCCCAGGTGCCACGGCTTGATGTGGTCGCCTTCCATCTCGTCCAGATCAAAACGCTTCTTGCACTTGACGCAAATCCCCTTCTGGCGCTCGTAGGCCTCGCGCTTCATGTTCGGGGAGAACGCCCTGATGTTCAGATGTCGTTCATCCCCAGTTAGCAGGTACGGGTAGATTCCCGCTTTGCGCTCGACATCCTCATCCTGCATTAACTTGGCAACCTGCTTTTCGAGTTTCGCAGCGTCGAGCGGCTTGTGGCCGAAGTCGTTGTACAGAGGCCCCCACGCCACGCCCTTCATTTCCTTGCGATACTTCGGAAACGTAGCCTTGACCCAGTTGATCACGCTTTGGAAGTAGTTCCACAGTGCGACAGCGTTTGCGTCGTGCTGGTGCACCGACATGTACTCTTCGATGGTCTGCTTCTTGGCGTGCCACTCAATCGCCGCCTCGAGGTACTCCTGCCGGATCGGGCTGCCTTTCATGTAGTCGCTTGCCAAGCCGTATGCAGGGCAGCCGGTCTTGCTGAAGTATCGCTTGGCATCCGCCGTCCACGGTCCGGCATAGACGGCGTTACGAAGTTCCTGATCGGTGAGTCTCTCGCCCGCAATATTGATCGTGCGGAACCACTCCAGTTTTTCGCTGTCGGTTCCTTCGCAGAAGTAGATCATCAGCTTGTAGCTCAGAATCTGCTCCTGCTGGTCGTCCTGGAGGTTATGAAAAGCGAGTCTGTTGCCCCCGATGTCGATGGAAAAGTCACCGTTGATGTACTGGCAGAGCGAGATCGTTCGCTGTTGCCCGTCGATCACCTCATATCCGCCGTCGTCACGGACCGCCCAGTACATCACGTTCAGCGGGAAGTTTTTCCGCACCGTGTCAATTACCGCGTCCCGCTGCTTGTCTTTATAGATGAATTCGCGCTGATACGGCGGGCGGATATCGAGCTTCCCGCCGTAGCCGACAACCCCTTGCTCGTCATTGTCCTTGTAGCCGTTGGACAAATCCTTGACGGCAATTTCGCGTAGTTCGATCTTCATCTACTTCACTCTCTTTCGGATCAAGATTCGTGCGAACAGCCGTTTGCCCTTTACATACCCCCGGTCGATCTTGCCCTTCCAGTTTGGCTTCACAAGTTCGGGCAACGCGCCTTGTTTCACATAGCGCGCGCGAGGGGCCAATGCAACACCTGAGGTGTTGAAAAGGCCACGCGACCA
>CAYPJN010000053.1:0-3647 GCA_964411055.1 uncultured Lentisphaerales bacterium
CCCCGGGTGCTCTTCGGCTTTCTCCTGGTCTTCGCCGTCGTGGGCTCCCTGCTCGTGCGCAAGGCCCAGCCCGTGCGCCGCACCCGCCCGGAACTGCCGCACCAGATTGCCCTGCGGCAGCTCGACACGGTGGCGACCGCGCTCGGGCGCTACCGTTTCCATGTCGGCGACTTCCCGCCCGACACGCCGGGCCTGCGCGCCCTGCTCGACAATCCCGGCGTCAAGGGATGGAACGGCCCCTACATCAACCAGCTGCTGCCGGATCCCTGGCGGACGCCTTACGCGTACCGCCACGCGACCAACGCCGTGCCGGTCCTCTTCTCCTGCGGTCCCGACGGGCAGCCCGCCACGCCGGACGACCTGCGGCCCGATCCCGCCGCCTTCGATCCCGGCACGGACTGGACCAACGGCTGGGTGAGCGCCATCTACCGCCGCTCGATCCTCATGGTGAAGGAACCGCGCTAGGGGCGGCGACTCCCCGCGCATGCACCTCTATCTCCACGTCCCGTTCTGCGAGAGCAAGTGCGACTACTGCGCCTTCTACTCGGTGACGACCGCCGATGCCGCCGCGCGGGCCGCCTATCCCGGCCTGGCGCTCCGCGAGTGGGATCTGCTGGGCGCGGCGCCCGGCCGCATCGAGACGCTCTATGTGGGCGGCGGCACGCCCGGGCTGCTGGGGACGGAGGGCTTCTGCCGCCTGGCCGAAGGGCTGCGCGAGCGCGGCCTGCTCGATGGGATCGCGGAGTGGACGGTGGAGCTCAATCCGGCCTCGGCCGGCGCGCCGCTGCTGGCGGCGATGCGCGCGGCGGGCTTCGATCGGCTCAGCTTCGGTGCGCAGTGCTTCGACGACGCCGTCCTGCGACGCCTCGGCCGGCGCCACACAGCGGCGGGGACCCGCCGGGCCCTGGCGCGCGCCCGTCAGGCCGGTTTCGTCAACCTCGGGATCGATCTGATCGCCGGACTCCCCGGCATGACGCCGGCCGGATGGCGCGAGACCCTGCGGCAGGCGCTCGATCTCGGCTGCGCCCACCTCTCGGTCTACGGCCTGGGCGTCGAGCCGGGGACCCGTCTGCAGGCGGCCGTGCGGGCGGGGCTGGCCGTGCCGGATGCCGACGAGCAGATGGACGCGCTGGCCGCGGCGGAGCCGCTCCTCGCGGCGGGCGGCTTCGCGCGCTACGAGATCTCCAACTACGCCCGGCCGGGAATGGCCTGCCGGCACAACCTCGCCGTCTGGCGCGGCGAGGACTATCTCGGGCTCGGCCCCGCGGCCGCGTCGCGCCTCGGCCGGCGCCGCTGGACGAACCTGGCCGACCTGCCGGCCTACGCGGCCGCCGTGCAGGCGGGACGCGTGCCGCCGCGCGCGGCCGAGGACGCGCTGGACGCGGCGGCGGACGCGCTGGAGCGCTTCGTCTTCGGTGCGCGGCTGGGCGAGGGGATCTCGCCCGCGGCGGCGGCCCGCGCCTGGCCCGTGCTGGCCCCGCGGGTGGCGGCCTGGGAGGCGCGTCTCGCGCGACTGGCCGCGCAGGGCATCACAGAGTCCGTGCCGAACGGCGGCGACCCGCGCTGGCGCCTGACGGCACGCGGCCGCGAGGTGGCCGACGCCGTCATCCGCGACTTGCTGTAGGGCTACTTCAGGACATCCTCGATCATCAGGTCGCCGAGGGTCTGGCGCGCCTGTTCCAGCCGTGCGCGGTTGGTCATGACGCAGACCGCGGCCCGCGGCAGGCCGGCCTCCAGCGCCTGCAGCAGGGCGTGCCGCACGGTGTCCGGCGTGGCTTCGAGCAGCCGCCGGCGCCGCCGGCAGCGACGCTCGAAGCGTTCGCCGATCGTGTGGCGGAAGAGGGCCACGCCGGTCGCCTCGGCCGGACGCAGCGGCTTCTCGTCGCGCTTGGCCACGCCGATGATGCCCCGGTCGATGTCGCCCTGGGTCCAGGGCGCCTGCCGGACGTGATCGGCCACGCGGCGGAAGACATCGAGCGTCTCGGCCAGGCGGGGGTCGCGGTACGACGAGAGGACGAAGGCGCCGGACAGCGCCTGGTGGCTGAAGCTCGCGCCGTAGGCGTTGCCCTTGAGGCGGATCTCCGGCAGCAGGTAGTCCATCGACACGAGGTGCGCGCCGACGGCGAGCAGCGGCTCGTCCGGGTGGGAGAGGTGCGGCGCGGGCACGACCATCGCGCAGTGGGCGATCTGCAGGGCGGCGGCCAGGCCCTCGACGCCCGGCGCCGCCGGCGCGAAGCCGGTCCCGCCGGGCGCGACGGGCGTGTCGGCCATGCGGCCGAGCCAGGCGTCGAGGCGCGCGCGGATGGCCTCGACTGCGGCCGGCGAGGCCGTCACGCTGGCCGTCAGGCGGCGCCGGTTCAGCAGGAAGCCGCGGATGGCCTCGATGGCTTCCGCGACCTCGCGGTTGCCGCGGTCGAAGTCGGCCAGCCACCTCTCGGTGAGGGCGAGCTGCGGCAGGCCGCCGGTGATGTGGCCCAGGTGGCCGAGCGTGTTGAGGCGGCGGCCGGCCTGGAGGCGGACGGTCACGGCGCCGTTCTGGACCATCTCGGTGCGGTTCTCGGCGCGCGCCTGGGTCAGGACATCGCGCATGCGCGCGGCATCGCGCGGATTGAGGGAGAAGAGCAGGTCCTCCAGCAGGTCGAGCGCCGGCGCGACCCGCTCGTCGAGCGTTTTCAGTGAAACGATCAGCACCGGCAGCAGCCGGTCCGGCTGGTCCACGGGCGTGTAGAAGGCGGTGCCGGCGGCGAGGCCGCCCGTGTTGGCGCCGATGCGCGTGGCCAGCGTGGCGTAGTCGGCCGTGGCCGTGCCGAACTTGTTCAGGGCCTCGGCATGGCGCGGCAGGCAGGACCAGAGGTGTTCGGGAAGCCCGGTGAGATCGAACTGCAGGCTGAGGTAGACGATGCTGTTGGTGGGCATCGCGTTGACCAGCAGCGTGGCGCCGCCGGCCAGGGTGTGCGGCGTCGTGTCGATCTGCCGCGGTTCGGGCGGGATGTCGGCGGGCTTCAGCTGCGGCAGGCGCGCCACGGCCTCGGGCGGGTTGGGGGTGCCGTTGGCGCGGTCGAGCTCCGCGGCCGCCGCGGCGATGGCCCGCAGGCCGGCCTCGTCCAGCGCGGCGCGGCGCGCGGCCAGTTCCCGCGCGGTCGCCGCCTCGCGCCGCGCCTCGAGCGCGGCGTCGGGCGCGAGGACGATGTCGAGGCGGTGGGGATTCTCCAGAAGTCGCTCGCGGATCAGGCGGTTGAAGAGTTGCGGCTCGCGGGCCTGGGCCTGGCGCAGGGCCTGGAAGTGGCTGGCGTTGCGGAGGTAGAGCAGCGGATCGAGGTCGGCCATCCAGGCGGCGACGACGCGGAAGACGGTGTGCAGCGGGAACATCGGCGCGATTTCGAGTGTCTCGTAGGCCGCCTGCTGGAAGGCGGTCTGGATCTGCTCGTCGGTGAAGGGCGTGTCGGCCGCCGCGCGCAGCGTGTCGAGGACGAGGTCGCGGAAGGCGTCGAGGCGTTCGGGCTCGGCGCCCTCGAGGCCGACATGGAAGGAGGCCTCGCTGCCGATGTCGCTGCTGCCGGACATGACGAGGTCGGCGCCGAGATGGGCGTCGATCAGCGCCCGGTGCAGGGGCGCGGCGTCATGTCCCAGGAGCAGCAGCGAGACGA
>CAYPJN010000053.1:3747-10353 GCA_964411055.1 uncultured Lentisphaerales bacterium
GGGATGTTGCCGTAGAGCACGAGGCAGGCGTTCGAGGGATGGTAGTGGGTGGCGTGGAAGGCCCGGAGCGCGTCGTGCGTCAGCGAGGGGATCGCCGCCGGATCGCCGCCCGACTCGCGCCCGTAGCAGGTGTCGGGCAGCAGCATGCGGACGGCCTCGCGCGAGAGGATGGCCTCGGGATCGGAGAAGACGCCCTTCATCTCGCTGTAGACGACGCCGTCGAGGCGCAGGGCGCCGGCCGGATCCGCCGGATCGGCGGGCGCGAGATGGTGCGCCTCGCGCGCGAAGGTGGCGGAAGTCAGCAGCGGGTGGAAGACGGCGTCGAAGTAGACATCGGCCAGGTTGAAGAGATCCTGCTCGACGTTGCTGCAGACGGGGTAGTAGGTCGTGTCGTAGCCGGTCATCGCGTTGATGAAGGTGGCCATCGACATCTTGACCATCTCGAAGAAGGGCTCCTTGACCGGAAACTTCTCGGAGCCCGCCAGCACCATGTGCTCGAGGATGTGGGGCATGCCGGTGTCGTCCGGCGGCGGCGTGGGGAAGTTGATGGTGAAGGCGTTCTCCGCGTCGTCGCAGAAGAGGTGCAGCACGCGGGCGCCGCTGGCGACATGCTCGAACTGGCACGCCACCGCCCCCAGCTGCTCGACGGGAGTCACGGCGACGACACGGAAACCCCGGATCTCGTCGCCGGGCTTGAAGGGGACGGCTGGTTGCGGCATGGTGTGTGTTTCTACCGGGCGGGGAAGGCCGACATGCCCTTGGCGATCTTGTCTCCGCCCTTGAGCGGCTTGCCGTAGGCGATCTTCTCCTTGGCCTCGGTGATCTCGATCGTGCCGACGGTCTCGAGGCTCGAATCAATCACCTCGCCCGTGTCCTCGTCGACGACCTCCTCGGCCTTGCCGATGTCGAACGTCATGCCGACGGCCACGCCGTCGCGCGTGCCGCGGTTGATCGCGACGCGGTCGTCCTTCACAAGCGCCACGGAACCCTGCCACGGGATCTTCTCGAGCTGCTTGACGAGGAAGTCGACGCCCTGCGCCACGGCGTCCTCGCAGGCCTTGCCGACATTGTCGTTCTTGTGCCCGCCGGCGCCGCCGGTCAGCCCGCCCAGCTTGGGCCCGTCGTAGCCGACCTTCAGGCCCCGCTTGGCCGACTTGCCGACCACCTTGGTCGAGGCCTTGACCTGCCCGGTGCGCGAGTCGACGAGGTAGATGGTGATGTTCACCTCGGCGTTGTCCTTGCCGCCGCCGATGCGCACGCCCTTGAAGCTGATGCCGCCCTCGCCGCCGGTCGTGCTGTCCTGGACATGCGTGACCGAGCCGCGGACCAGGAGCTGGGCGGGCGTCATCTGTCCCGTGGCGGGCGCCTTCTTGCCGCCGGCCATGCGTCCGCCGGCGGCCAGGTCCTGCTCGGCCATGGCCGCGCCGCGCATCTCGGCGTCGCCCAGGACGATGAACTTGCCCGAGCCCTGCAGGGCGTCGGTCATGATCGTCGCGAAGCCGCTGCCGATCTCCCACTGACCATGCCAGCCGGCCTCGTTCTCGAACTTCGAGACGGTGATGGAGTAGCGCAGGTTGCCGCGCGCGGCATCGGCCGCCACAGCCTCCTGCGCGCCCGCCGGCAGCACCGCGCCCGCCAGCAGGGCCGCGCCCGCGGCCATCAACGCCTTGGATACTGCGTACCGTGCCCCGCGTCCAGTGTCCTGTGTGTGCATAGTCTGCTCCATGGGTTGGGTGATGGATTCGCTTACAAGCATACTTTCCCGCACGGCATCCGGCAAGCGGGAACACCTGCGTTCGCTCGCACGCGGAAGCATTCAGCGGACGATGAGCATGGTCGGCGGCGGCAGACGACCCGTGAGGCTGACGCTGTCGACCCACCAGCCGGTGCTGGCCGTCTGCGCGTCGGTGCTGAGCCGCCAGCGGGCGCGGAAGACCTGCCCCGCAAAGCTGGCGGCATCGAGCGCGACAACCGTCTCGGCGAAGGATGCGCCGCTGTCGCCCGTCCAGGCCGCGCGCCCGGCCAGCAGCGCCCATTTCTTGTCCGTGCCGGTGCGCCTCTTGATCGTGGAAGTGTATCCCCCGGCCACGAACGCCGCCCCCGAACCCGACGCTTCCACGTCGTACCAGGTGGAACCGTTGTCGTACGAGAGCTCCAGCACGCACCCGTCGTAAACCTCGGTCGCGTAACGGTGCCAGAAGCGCAGCCGCAGGCCGGAGGCGCGCGACGGAACGGCGATCCCCGGCGAATAGAGACTGTCGAGATTGCGGACGGCGGGCCCGGGCGCGAACCATGCGTTGGAAGGCGTGTGGCTCGCGCTGTTCGTCAGCACCCAGTAGCTCGTGCCGGCTTCGGCCGATGCCGTCCATCCGGGAGCGCCCGGATCGAAGGGGTAGCGGGCAATTGCGCTCACCACGGTGAACGCGCCGCGGAGCTCGCCGCCGCGGCCGTCGGCATTGACCACGCGCAAGTTCCAGGCGCCGAGGGCCATCGGCGTCACATCGAGCGTGCAGCCGATGGCGGCCGTATCGATTGAATCGACGCGCGCGGCCTGCTCCGGACAGCCCTCGCGAAAGAAGACCACCGTGGCTCCGGGAGCAAAGCCGCTGCCCGCGACCGTCAGCGCCGTCGGCCCCGCGTGTCCCTCGTCGGGAGATACCGAAAGCGGTTCCGGCGGCGGCGCCTCGACGCCCGTGGCGATCAGCGAATAGGCCTGCTGACCGTTGGCCAGCGCGCCGCTGCATGAGATTACGGCCCGGTAGAGACCGGGCGACGGAGGCGCGGGAATGACGACCTGCTCGATGTTGTCGGTCGTGTTGGTGCCGGTGACGGCGGCCGCGGACATCGCTGCCGTGGTCCAGGTTCCGACAAATGGCATGACGTACGGAAAATACGCGTGGTCATCCGGTCCGATGACCTTCAGGTCCAGGTCGTTGACCAGCCGCGGTGCGCGCAGATCGTGCATCGTGGTCGCCTCGCCGGCGGGATCGGTCCAGCAGAGCGTCACGCGGATCGGCGCGACGCCATCCCACGTGAAGCGGTGCGTGCGGACGGGAACGCTGGTGGTCAGGGCATCCTCCACCAAGCGCGGGCAAGTGGCGTTTGTCGCGGTTTCCACAATCAGGTCGGCGGCCTCCCGTCCATCGATGAGCCCCCAGCCGAACACATAGTCGGGGCCGGGCGTGCCGAGGTCGTCGGCCGTGTGGATCAGCAGCCCCTTGAGCGTGGCTGCGCGCGGGTATCGGCTGCCCAGGCGGTCGGCATGCAGGCCGACGAGCTGCTGGGCGGTGCCGGCAGCGTTCGGCGCGGCCATGCTGGTGCCGCTGCTCGTACCGTAGGCGGCATCGCCGTCTGCCATGGTTGAATAGAGATAGTATCCGTTGGCCACCAGATCCGGCTTGATACGGCCGTCGTCGGTCGGGCCCCAGCTCGAGAACGAGGTCATGGACGCCTTGGAGGGGGTGCGGACGCCGCTGCCGACGGCGTCGGTGACCGCGCCCACGGTGATCACGTTCTTGCCGAGCGCATTGAAGCCTATTGTCTCGTCGCCGCCGTGGTAGACGCCGTCGCCCGGCGGGTGCGCGGACGCGCTGTAGCTCACGGTCTCACCTTCCGGTGAAAGGGCCACCGACGCGCCCGCCGCCGGATTGTTGTTGCGGTCGTTGCCGGCCGCCCAGAAGATTGTGTAGTAGGGCGCGCCGTAGGCCAGAGCGTCCACATCGCGGGCATAGGTGTTGTAGCGGCCGAAGTCGTCCTCGTAGCCATCCGCCGTGGTGCCGGTGCCGTACCAGGTCCAGGTGGGCGTACCGCTATATGACCATCCGCTTGCCATAGCATAGCTGTGGTTGGAGACATATATCTTGCCGGTCTCGCCGGAGACGGCCGCGCCGCGTGCGGTCATCTCGGACAGATCGTAGTTCCAGTCGTAGCTGTCGATCCGCACCTGCGGCGCCATGCCGCGAGCGCTGGCGACGATGCCGGTCGCGCCGAGGGTGCCGCCGACGTGCGTCGAGTGGTCGTCTGGGGCCGCGCCGTCGCGTATCGTCACTCGCCCGCCGAACTCCTGATGTGTGGCGCGGACCGATCCGGCATCCCAGATGCCGATGGTGCCGCCGTATCCCTGCGCCTGGTAGGGCGGGAGAAGAATGCGGTCCGATGCGGTGCTGATCGCGGCATTGGCGTTGAGTGTGACGTGATAGAGCGGCTGTCCATCCGCCCAGTCCACCAGCTCGCGGACGCCGCCGTCGGGCAGTTCCTGCCGCACCGGCAGCCCGCGGGGACGCGCATGCTCGACCGCCAGGCGCCTGCGCTCCGCCTGGATTCCGCGCACGTGCGACGCCAGGGCCGCGCGGCGCGCGGAATCGTGCAGGCCGCCCGGTGCGACAGCGGCCAGCGTTCCCGGTTCCGCGGCGTTCTGCGCCGGCGCGGGGGGCGGGTACCGGCTCAGGCACGCGGCGGCGATGGCCAGTAGCGGCGCCGTCCGCCGGTACCGCCGGCGCCGGACAAGCATGGACTCTCTGGGCTTGCGAGTAATCATCATGTGCCGGTCGTATCCTGACGCAGCCGTTGCCGGGGAATAAAAAGCAACTACCATGCCGCGTCCTCGCGCCGCAAGTTTCCATCGTCCACCGTGATCGCATACCATCGTCCACCGTGATCGTTGCCGTGGTTAAGACGGTTAAGAAGGCTGCAGTCACCATCCGGATGCACTAACCGAATGCTTGCCGCCGCTCTCGCGATCTGGTAAATTACACGCTGTCGGGTGCGTAGATACTCCTGTTTTCCGGGGGGGTGCGCCCCGGCCGGCATCCGTGAAGCGGGGCCGCAGCCGAGCCGTTCAGGAGTGTTCGCCCATGTCAAGAGTCTGCGAGATTTGCGGCAAGAAGCCCGCAACCGGGAATTCGATCATCCGTCACGGCCTTGCCAAGAGCAAGGGTGGCATTGGCCTGCACACCACAGGCATAACCAAGCGCCGTTTTCTCCCCAACCTGCAGAAGATTCGCGTGAAGGAGGATGGTTCCGTGCTGCGGCGCACCGTCTGCACGGCGTGCATCCGACATGGCAAGATCACCAAGCCCTGACGCTCCGCGCGGAAAGTTCCGGGGCCGCGGCGGCTGGCATGATGATCCGGCGTGCTGAGCGAGACAAGGAGTCGGATTATGGCGACGATCGGGAATGACGACCTGGACAAGGCGGGAACCCGCGACAATGCTGCCGGTTCCGGTTTCGCGGATCCTGGCAGCGACCAGGACGGCGAGATCAACGACAACGACATCGTCTTCGACTGCCCGCACTGCGGCCACGGCCTGGTCATCAACTACCGCGGCGCCGGTCTGATCATCAACTGCACCGAATGCAACGAACCGGTGCAGGTTCCGATACCTGACGGCATGGAACTGGCCGACCTCGACCAGGAACCCGAGGAATTGCAGAGCCAGATCCGCAACCTGCGCCGTGCGCTCTTCAAAGCCGAGGAGCACGGCCGCGAGCTCGAGAATGTCGTCATCAGCCTCAAGGAGCGCCGCACCGTCCTCGAAAAGGAGCGCGTGTCGCAGCTTCACCGACTCGCAGAGATACGAAGCGCCTTCGAGCATATCCTGCGGCTCAACAGCGAGATCGTCACGACCTGCAACCGCGTCGTCGAAATGATACAGACGGAAATGCGTTAGCGTCCGCGCACCTGGCACGCAACGTGCTCTATATTAGGCACGGAACGTGAAAGTGTGCGTCACATACGGGTTCACCTCCTTCCCGGTGACGCAAGTGTAAGCTCTGACCACACACAGATGGCTTACTCCCGTTCTCTGCCAGCCCTGGCGCAAGCCTTGGCTGGCTTTTTTTTGCCATGAGATCGGTAAATGTTGATTTTCAGCGTTCTACGACTGGAGAGGAGCGGCCCCCGCCACCGGTGAATTGAGAATCAGCCGCAATGCCTCGCGCGCGGTCACCAGCCCGAAGGTGCCCGTGACGCATACCAGACTCCCCATGGCGCGCGAACCGCACGCCCTGCCCGCCGCATCACAATACAATGCACCCGCCGGCTCTATCGAGTAGACACATCGCAGCCCGCGACAGACCATGCCGTGGTCGATTCCTGCCTTTCTAAGGCCTTTCTTCACGTTTTTTGCCAGCGGACACCCCGTAACATCGTCAAGCGCACCACAGCGCACCGCCGTGGGCTCGCTCCTGCGGGCCGCACCCATGCTGGAGACCACGGGAATCCCCTGCGACAATGCGGCGCATATCAGCGACACCTTGTCGCACACCGAGTCGATCGCGTCGACGATCACATCCGGTTTTGGCGTCAATATTGAGAATGAATTCTCATTTTTGATCCGTTCTTCGATCAGTTCTACGTGGCAAGCCGGAGCTATGTCATGAATCCGGTCTGCGGCGACGCGGGTTTTGGAGTGACCGGTCGTGGAGTGCAGGGCGAAGAGCTGGCGGTTGATGTTGGAACGCGCCACACGGTCGAAATCGATGAGCCTCAGGTGGCCGACGCCGGAACGGGCCAGTGCCTCTACGGCGAAGGAGCCGACCGCGCCCAGCCCGGCCACCGTGACCCGCGCCGCGCCCAACTGGCGGACCGCCTGCACGGCGGCGCGC
>CAYPJN010000054.1:0-10282 GCA_964411055.1 uncultured Lentisphaerales bacterium
AACCTCGACTTCATCAAGACCAACATCCACTACGCCCTGGCGCGGGACGACCTCAGGGACGCCCTGGGCGAATTCATCATCGAGACGGCCACCGCGCTCCGGAGAGCGCGGGTGAGGCATGAATGACCACTGGAGGGCACGGTTCCACCCGCGACGCCACTTTACACAGCTTCTAACCGGATACGCCGCATGCGCCGCATGCACTGCCGGGCGGAACTGCTTTCGCGGCGCGGTGCAATATGATACGCTGTTGACGCTTTTTCCGGCGTGCAATCCCTGGACTGGAGTCTACGATGGGCGGTTTCTTCGGAGTGGTTTCCCGCGACGCGTGCGTGAACGATGTGTTCTACGGCACGGACTATCATTCGCACCTCGGCACGCGCCGCGGCGGCATGGCGGTGCTGGGCGCATCCGGGTTCGTCCGGCGCATCCACGACATCTCCAACGCGCAGTTCCGCAGCAAGTTCGAGTGCGAGCTGGCGGACTTCGGCGGACGCGCCGGCCTCGGCGTGATCAGTGATTACGAGGACCAGCCGCTGCTGATCACATCGCATCTTGGAACCTACGCCATCGTTTCAGTCTGCTGCATCCGCAATCTGGACAAGCTCGCCAGCACCCTCTTCGCCGTGCGGCGCGGCCACTTCTCCGAGACCAGCGGACAGGGGATCAACCCGACAGAAATGGTGGCCGCACTGATCAACACGCAGGCCAGCTTCGAGGAGGGACTGCAGTATGTCCAGGAGTCGGTCGAGGGCTCCTGCTCGATCCTCATCCTTACGTCGAAGGGCGAGCTCTACGCCTCGCGTGACCGCTACGGGCGCACTCCGGTGGTGCTGGGACGCAAGGACGGCGCCATGGCGGCGGCCATGGAGTCATGCTGCTTCGCCAACCTCGGCTACCGGCCGTACCGCGAGCTCGGCCCCGGCGAAGTCGTTCTCCTCTCGCCGGAGGGCGACGACGTGCGCGCCCTGCCGCGCCCCGACCTGCGCATCTGCGCCTTCTTCTGGATCTACTTCGGCTTCCCGGCCTCATCCTACGAGGGCGTCAACGTCGAGGACGCCCGCTACCGGTGCGGCGAACGGCTTGCGCGTCGCAGCCCCGTGGATGCCGACCTCGTGGCCGGCGTGCCGGATTCGGGCGTCGGTCACGCCCTGGGTTTCGCGCTGGGGGCCGGCATACCCTACAAGCGCCCCTTCGTCAAGTACACGCCGACCTGGCCGCGCAGCTTCATGCCGCCCGATCCGGCCAAGCGCAGCCTTATCGCCAACAAGAAGCTGATCACCATCCCGGAGCTGATACAGGGGCAGCGCATGATCTTCTGCGACGACTCGATCGTGCGCGGCAATCAACTCCAGGAGCAGTCGAAGCGCCTCTACGACGGCGGCGCGAGAGAGATCCACATGCGCATCGCCTGCCCGCCGCTACTCTTCGGCTGCCGCTTCCTCAACTTCTCGCGCTCGGGTTCCGAGGACGAACTCTTCGCACGCAAGATCGCCAAGCAACTGGACGGTGAAAGCGTCGATTACCGTAACTTCTGCGATCCCGACTCGGAGCGCTACCGGGCCATGGTCGACCGCATCCGCAGCCGTCTCGGTCTGACCACGCTGCACTACCAGCGGCTGGAGGACATGGTCGAGGCCATCGGCCTGCCACGCGAGCAGCTCTGCACCTACTGCTGGAACGGCGAGGATATCACCTGCGGCCGCTCCTGTCCCGGCTGCAAGGCCGCCACGACGTAGGCGCCAGCAGCCTGAGGCTGCTGAATACCACGAGCAGAGTTGCGCCGGTGTCGGCGGCGATGGCCATCCAGAGCGAGGCCCTTCCGGCCAGCGTCAGCACGATGAACACGGCCTTGAGCGCCAGGGCGAAGGCGATGTTCTGCTTGACGATGCGCAGCGTGCGCCGTGAATGACGGATCAGCCACGGCAGCCGCGAAAGATCGTCGCTCATGAGCGCCACATCGGCCGTCTCCAGCGCCGCGTCCGTCCCCATCGCGCCCATGGCGATGCCGAACGTGGCCGCCGCCATGGCCGGAGCGTCGTTGATGCCGTCGCCGACCATGGCCACGTGCATGTGGTCGCGGACAAGACGGCCGACGGCCGCGACCTTGTCCTCGGGCAGCAGTTCGCAGCGGAACTCGTCGATGCCGGCTTCCGCCGCGATGGCGCGCGCGGTGCCCTCGTTGTCTCCGGTGAGCATAACCACCCGATCCACTCCGGCGCGCCGAATGTCGTCCAGGATCGGCCGCACGCCGTCGCGCAGTCCGTCGGCGACGCTGATCAGGCCGCAGACATGCGTTTCGTTGCCCAGGGCGACCACCGTGTGACCGGCGTCCTCAAGCTCTAACGCATGCGTGTGGACATCTTCCGTCTCCTGCCCCTTCTCATGCATGAAGCGATGGCTGCCGATCCAGAACGCGCGCCCGTCCAGCAGCGCCTCGACACCCTTGCCCGGCATGGCGCGGAAGCCCGTGACCCGCGACGGGCGCAGGCCGGCGGCGCGCGCCTTGCGGACAATCGCCCGCGCCAGCGGATGCTCGCTACCGAACTCCAAAGCCGCGGCGCGCTCCAGCACATCCAGCTCCGTATGCCCGTTGAGCGCGATGATCCGCTGCACTTCAGGACGGCCGCGTGTCAACGTCCCCGTCTTGTCAATCGCCAGGGCCTTCAGACGCCCCGCGGCCTCGAGGTAGAGCCCCCCCTTGACGAGCACACCGGCCCGCGCCGCCGTGGTCAGCGCCGAAACGATGCCCACAGGCGTGGCGATGACCAGCGCGCAGGGACAGGCAATCACCAGAATGACCAGCCCGCGGTAAATCCCGTCCGCCCAGGACGCGGCGGACAGCAGCGGCGGAAGCACCGCGATGGCCACGGCGGCGAGCAGCATGATAGGTGTGTAGCAGGCGGCGAACCGATCAACCCACTGCTCGCTGCGCGCCCGGCGGGATCGCGCGTGCTCGACCATGTGTACTATACGGGCCAGCGTCGTGTCGCCCGCCGGACGAGTCGCCAGGAACTCGAACGTGCCGTCCTGGTTGATCGTGCCGGCATACACCATGTCGCCGGGCCGCTTCGCCACGGGCATCGACTCGCCGGTGATCGCGGCCTGATTCACGGCCGATTCGCCATGGGTGACCTTGCCGTCCAGCGGAATACGCTCGCCGGGCCGGACTACCACCCGGGCCCCGAGTGGAATCTCCCCGACCGGTTTCTCGCGCAGTTCGCCGTCAACGGGATCAAGATACCGCGCTGTGCGCGGCGCGACATCCATGAGCGCGCCGATGGCGTTGCGGGCGCGCTCCACGCTCCAATGCTCCAGCAGCAGGGCCACGGCGAACAGGAAGGCCACTGTCGCGGCCTCGAACCACTCGCCGATCGCCATCGCGCCACAGACGGCCAGTACCATCAGCAAATTCATGTCCGGACGACGGCGACGCACGGCCTGGACGGCCCCGGGAACGACCATCCAGGCCCCGGCGACGGCGGACAACCCGTAGAGCAGGATGACTGATATCGGAAGCACGTGTGCCCCGGAACCGGAGCCGGCCAAGGCGTCAAGCAGTCTACCGTGCAGCGCCCAATGAGTAAAGAACCCAGCCGCCAGCAGCGCGCCGCCGAGTACGGCCATGACCAGCCTTCCATGCCTCTCCCAGAACGAACGCGGCAACGCGTTGCCGCGCAGTTCCCACGGCAAGGCCTTCATCCCCGCGGCCTCCACCGCGGCGACGATCCGTTGCGGATCTACGGCTGCGTCATCGTACTCCACGCTCATGCGGGCGCCGACCACATCGAACTCAAGGTCGATCACACCCGGAAGCGCCCCCACTTCACGGCGCAGAACGGCAATCTCCTCGGCGCAGTCGAGTCCTAGCACGCGGAAATCAACCTCACGCGTCATGGCACGCCTCCGCGATGCTCCGACCGGCCAGCATTCGCTTAAGAATTACGTTGGAACAGCGCGCCCTGCCGCTCGGTTTCTCAAGCCCGCCCAAACTGTGTCTGAAAGCCAGGCAGTTTTGGTGCGCTTTGGTCATATCACGCATATCAATGCCCATGTGTATGGTTATGATAGACCGATTACGGGTGTTCTGCAACCGACTAACCGACTAACCGCTTGACCATTCCGACCAATCCATCCTTGATGCCGCCGGACGAATGTGGGATGTTATTGCACCTTCGCGTAAAGGATTCGCTCAATGACTCCACGCCGCCGCCTGCCGGTTGCCGCACACAGACCGGATCAATGCGCCTTCATTGCCCACAGGAGTAGATACACATGAAAATGAACTTTTCTGTCACATGCGCAGCCACGGCCGCGGTGCTCTTGAGCGGCGCCACCACGGCGTACGCTGCGGAAGGCGAGGCCGGCGCCGCGGTTCCGGCGACACCCGTCTACACCAACTACATGGACTGGCAGTTCCGGGCCGTCGTGGTTCCGGACACAAACGCCTCCGATAGCGTACGGCACCAGATGGATTTCACTGTGCCGATGCACGGTCCCTGGCTGCTCAACCCTGCGCCGGACTCGATCACCGTGAACTGGATCACCCGGGTTCCGTGCGGGGTGGCGCTCGACTACCGGGAGAAGGGCGCGCCTGAGTTCACGCGCGCGTGGAAGACCACCTACGGGCAGCTCGACTATTCGTCCGACCTGCACACCTTCCATGTGACGGGGCTCAAGCCCGCCACAACCTACGAGTACCGCCTGGTCTCGACCGTCGACAAGTACTTCGGCGCCTATAACGGGATCTACGTCGGACGCGAGACATACGACTTCCGCACAATCGATCCGAAACGCGAGAACTACAAGGTCTTTGTGACCGCCGATTTTCATGGAGGGTCGCGCCTGATACTCGATCCCATGATCGATCGCTGCGGCGCGGCGGACGCCGACTTCCACTTCTTCCTGGGCGACAACGTCGAGGACAGCATGAACAACGCCCGTTTCTTCATAACCTTCGGCTTCCTCGACGACGTCTCGCGACGCTGGGGCGCGCACAAGCCCACCATCTACCTGCGCGGCAACCATGATTTCTGGGGACGCGAGTCGTTCCGCTGGGGCGATTTCTTTCCCCGGCGCGACGGGAAGAGCTACTTGGCCTTCTCGCAGGGGCCGGCGCTCTTCGTGGCGCTCGATTCGATGGGCGGGGGATCATCCCCGGCGCAGAAGCAACAGGTCGACGCATACCTCAAGGAGCAGGCGGCATGGATCGCCGGGCTCAAGCGGGATCCGCTGTGGCGCAAGGCGACCTTCAGGGTGGTCATGGCGCACTACGGTACGCATGGCATGGAAACCGCCCATCTGATGGAGCCCGTCTTCAAGGAAGTCCTGAACGACAATACTACCGCCGGCCGCATTCACCTCTTTCTTTGCGGACACGAGCACCTCTATATCCGCATCGATCCGCGTGCATCGGCTTCCAAGGTCAACGAGATCCCCAAAAAATACACGCCTTCATCCGCGGATTTCAACTACACCGAGGTGGTCTGCGCCCTCGCGGAAGGCATGACCATAGATGTCGCGCCACGGACACTGACGGTTCGCAGCCATCTCTGGAACCGCCCTGAGGGCGGACTTCGCGACGCCTTCGAGATCCATCCCGACGGTACGGTCAAGGACCTCATGGAGGTCAAGACCTTCCCCATTCAGCGTTGAGCGTTGAGCGTTGAGCGTTCAGCGTTGAGCGTTCAGGCGAAGACCGTCAGCGCCAGCCATGCCAGCGCGGCGGCCGCCAGCAGGCGCGCGGCGCCACAGAGCCGGATGCGCCGCTCGCTGCGGGAGAGCCATTCAATGCCGTCGCGCAGGTAATAGGGCGCCATGATCAGCGTCATGCCCGCCACGGCGAAGATATACATCAGCACGACGATGACCAGTCGCCACGCGGAGGGATGGACACGCGCCACCTGCAGCACGGGCGCCGGCAGCAGCGCCAGCAGTCCGCCGAGGGCGCGCGCGGCCAGCAGGTCAGGCATGCAGATCCACGTCAGGGGAACAGCGGCCAGCATGACGAGGGGAATGAACTTCCGGAAGGGCAGCAGAAACTCCAGCGGCAGGGCGTAGAGCAGCCACCCGGCCCAGGCCAGCGCCAGAGTGCTGAGCAGCCACCCGGCCCGGCGGTCGCGGCAGAAGCCGCGCAGCGCGCGGCCGGTGGTCTTGGGGGCGAGCAGAGCGGGCAGGCCGGCGGCGAAGGCCAGCAGCGCCAGCAGAACGGTCCAGGTCTGCAGTTTCATGGTTCGCTATTCCTCTCCGACGATGCTTCCATAGAGCGTCTGCGGTTTGGCGCGCTCGATGCGCACCCGGACGCAGGCGCCGGGCGCCGTCGCGCCACGGGGCTCGAACAGCACGATCTTGTTCTGCCCGTTGCGCCCGCACCAGCGGGCCGCGTTGCGCGGACTGGGCCCCTCGGCCAGCACCTCGGTCTCGCGTCCGATCCAGTCCGCGTTGCATGCCTGTCCGATGCGGTCCTGATCCTCGAGCAGCAGGCGGTTGCGCGTTTCCTTCACGGCGTCAGGCACGTCGTCGGCGTCGTCCGCGGCGGGCGTACCAGGACGGGGAGAATATTTGAAGATGAAGCTGTTGTCAAAGCGAACCTGGCGGAAGAGGGCGCGCGTGGCCTCGAAGTCCGCCTCGCTTTCGCCGGGATAGCCGACGATCACATCCGTGGTTATCGCGCACTCCGGCACGGCCGCGCGCAGGCGCGCGACCGCCGCGACGTAGGCTTCCGCCGTGTAGCCGCGGCGCATGCGCGCCAGAATGCGGTCCGAGCCGGACTGCACCGGAAGATGGATATGCGGGCAGACCTGCGGCAACTCGGCCATCGCGCGGGCTAATTCCGCGGTGCAGCCCGAGGGATGACTGGAGAAGAATCGCAGCCGCCGCAGGCCGGGAATGGCGGCGGCGGCCTCCAGCAGCCGCGGGAATGGCTCGCTGAAGCCTCGCGGGCTCGGTGCAACCCCGGCCCAGACATCCGTTCCCCGGCGCCCGTAATTCAGCACGCTCTGACCCAGCAAGGTCGCCTCGCGCACGCCGTCGCCGGCGAGCGCTGCGAGTTCGTCGAGTATCTCGCCAGGCGGGCGGCTGTACTCCGGTCCGCGAACATCGGGAACAACGCAGTAGGAGCAACGCCGGTTGCATCCCAGCAGGATCGTCACGAAGGCCGAGAGATTGCCGCTCCCGTGGAGTTGCGGCACGTCCGGATCGTCGGGACTTCCCAGAACCGCCTGCGGCCCGGCACCTGCGGCGGCGGCCGCCGCGAGGCGCGGCACATGGCGCGACGCGCGCGTGCCGACGACGAAGTCGAGCCCCGGTACGCGGTCGAAAAGCGAGGCGCCGAGGCGCTGCGCCATGCATCCCATGACTCCCACGATGCGCGCCGGATGCCGCCGCCGCCCCCTGACCAGCAGGCGCAGCTTGCCGATCGCCTTGTCCTCGGCCTTGCCGCGCACGCTGCAACTGTTGACCAGCACCAGGTCGGCCGCGCGCTCGTCGTCCACCTGCCGGTGGCCCGCCAGCTCCAGCAGCGCCGTCAC
The DNA here is from genome assembly GCA_964411055.1 of uncultured Lentisphaerales bacterium. Lineage (GTDB taxonomy): Bacteria > Verrucomicrobiota > Kiritimatiellia > RFP12 > JAAYLN01 > JAAYLN01. The sequence continues at coordinate 7,530 of CAYPJN010000054.1, forward strand.
GGCCTCCGAGTCGCGCACATTCATCTGGCAGCCGTAGGTATGAATCCGGAAAGTCACAGGCTCTTGTTCTCCGGCCGACCGCTGCCGTCGTCATCCGACTCGTCGCCGCGGATGGAATCAATCAGGCGGTCGATGAGACCGATGTAGCTCCATTGCGGGCGGGTCACGGGGCCCGCCACCCGGAACTCCATCATCTTGCTGATCGGCAGGGTCACCAGTCGGGCGAGCATTCCGGCGACGGTCTTCTGCTTGAAGAAGCGCAACTGGGCGATGCCCTCGACCGGGTTGCCCGGCGAGGTCAGGCGGCAACTCCCGTGCGCGGTCAGGCTGAACAGGTTCCCCTCGATGCGCAGTTCCTCGACCCTGACGGTGCCGTTGGTGATTGTGAACGGCAGGCTGGCATTGGACTGCATGAGGAGCGCATCGACGCCGGGAACGTTGCGGCCGAGGAAGTCGGTCAGGCCCGCGAAGAGCTGGATGCGCATCAGGGTGCCGTCGCGGATGTTCAGACGCCCGTCGCCGACCATGCCGGCCTGCGGCGACGGCCCCCAGGGAAACGCCAGTTGCAGGCGTCCATCCAGCCGCCCCTCCATTTCCGAGGCCACTCGGTTGCCGGACAGTGCCGCCGAAACATCTACCTGCCGCACTGCGAGCCGCAGATCGATGCGCGGCGGCGCGTCCGCCGCTGCGCGGACAAAGGTCACCCGGCCGGTGATATCCCCGCCGAAGCTGTCGGCGCGGAAACTGGAGACTTCCACAAGGTTCGACCCCGCCACGCGGAACTCGGCCCGCGCGTTGTCGAAGCGGCACCCGCGCACGTCAAGGGCCTCGCAGGTCGCGCTGCCCTGCAGTGTGGTCTCCTTGCGGGACTGCTCGCCCGCCCAGGTGCCGGTCACGGCCAGCACCGGCGGCGCGGCGAAATGCAGATTGGTGGCCAGCGGCGGTGTCACGGTGCCGAACGCCGCGAGGAGGGCGGGCGCTGGCAGACTCGACTGGAGGGTGAAATCGGTCAAATGCAGGGCCGGATGCCAGGCCGCCGCCATCTCGGCCTGCCCCTCCGCGGCCGTCGCCGTGATCGGCGCCACGGTCAGCTTGCGATCCCGGCCGTGGCGGTACCATTGAAGCGCCAGCCGCAGACTGTCGAGCGGCACGCCGCGGAATTGGATGGCCGGGCTCTGCAAGGCCAGACGCATGTCGTACAGCCAGGGAGTCTCGGCCGCGCTCAGCGGCTCGATCAGCAGCGAGCCGCTGACGCTCATCGGTGCCACCGGTTCGCCGAAGAGCCGCATCACCTTGACGGCCTGCTTGCCGTCGAGCGTGAGACAGAGCTCCTCGACAACGTCCGGTGTCAGGGTGCCGGCCGCGCGGGCCTGCAGGCGGCGCTCCTTGAAGTCGAAGGTCAGTTCCCCATCCAGCCGCTCCCGGAAGCGGGGCGTCTGGAAATCGAGACGCGCCTCTTCGACGAACAGCCGGTTCTTCTGGGAACGGAGCATGAACGCGATGCGCTCGGCCTGTACGCCGTGGATGCGGGCATCCTCGAAAACGATGTGCACCGGACGGGCGAAGAGCGCGCCATAAGGCTGCGCCGGGTCGAACAGGACGGCCCATGCCAGCAGCGGCCGCTCTCGGGTGTGGGCCATTCACGGTAGGTGCCCACCCGCACGCCGCGCAACGTGATCGCGTCGATCCACTCGGCGGGCTGGCGGTTGAACCGGAGGGTGCCGGTCAGGCGAATCTCGTCGGCATGCAGGAGCGGGGCGCCGAGCGAACGTTTCGGATGCACCCGCACATCGCGCAACCTGATACCTCGCCAGATGCCGATCGAGGCATCCCGGAAAGCGAAACTGACCCGTCCATGCGAGAGACGGCGCTCCAGCCAGCGGCAGGCGGGAGCCGGAAGTCCGCGGCTTGCTTGCCAGAGCACCGCGCCCGCCAATAGCAGCAGCATGCCCGCGAATAGCAGAAGCCGACGGGAAAAAATGGAAATATGGGAGAAGAACCGGCCCATGTCAGTTGCGCGATTGCTCTACATTGTACCGTTTGTCCACCCGGCGTTCAAGCGAGTGGACAAACCATCCTTGGGAAGGTAACATGTTTTCTTCAACGGAAACTTCATGAACCATCGCCGCCTCATCGTCACCTCCGCGCTCCCGTACGCCAACGGGGCCATCCACATCGGTCACCTGGTCGAATACCTGCAGACCGATTTCTGGGTGCGTTTCCAGAAGATGCGCGGGCACACCTGCGTCTACGTCTGCGCCGACGACACCCACGGAACGCCGGTCATGATCCGCGCGCGCCAGGAGGGCATCACCCCCGAGGCCCTCATCGCGCGCAGCCACGAGGAGCACGCGCGCGACTTCCGCGCGTTCGAGGTCGCCTTCGACAACTACTACACGACCCACAGCCCCGAGAACCGCGCCTTCTGCGAGGCAATCCACGCCCGCATGGCCGGGACCGGCTCGCTGACCTCGCGCCTGCTGCCCCAGCTCTACTGCGAGCACGACGCGATGTTCCTGCCCGACCGCTTCGTCAAGGGCACCTGCCCTAAGTGCCAGGCCGCTGACCAGTACGGCGACTCCTGCGACCGCTGCGGGGCGACCTACGCCACCAGCGACCTCGCTGACGCCCGCTGCGCGATCTGCGGCCGTCCGCCGGTCATTCGCGAGAGCGAGCACCTCTTCTTCGAACTCGAGCCGTACCGCGACTACCTGCGCGACTGGCTGCCGCAACATACCGCCCGCGACGTCTCC
>CAYPJN010000055.1:0-10241 GCA_964411055.1 uncultured Lentisphaerales bacterium
GTGGCGACGAGCGTGAAGAGTACGAGGCCAGCGCCGAGCACCAGGATCACGAGATCCCGGCCGCTCCAGCCTGCAGCGGCGGGCGGCTCCGGGGAACCCCCATCGCGCCGGGCGATCCACCACCGCGCGCGGCAGGCGGCCAGGCAGCCCGCGCCCCACAGGAGCAGAGCCAGCGCGTCACGGAACCAGGCGTTGCGGGGCAACTCGCGGTGCTGCACCGCGACGAGCCAGATCCAGATTGCGCCGCAGAGCAGCCCCAGCAGCGCCGCCCGGGAAAAAGGCCGGACGGGACGCGCGGCGCCCGTGGTGTTTCCGCCGCGCGCGCTCAGAAGCGACTCCCTGTCCGCATGCCGTCCGCCGTTCTCATGCGCCGATTTTACCCGATCCGGCACCGTCTGGCGAAGCTCAATCCAGCGGCATGGGGGGGATGGCCACCGGCAATCCCGTTTCGATCGACTCCTCGGCACAGGCGGCCAAAGCCGTCGAGTAGTAGGCCGAGTGCAGGGCGTCCTCCGAAGAGGCGCCGGCCACTATCCGCCGGTAGCACTCGTCGCGCAGGAACCCGTCGCTGCCGCCATGTCCCCCTTCGGGGCGTGGCGGCTTGAACTCCTCGGTGCGGCGGTCGGGGGCGTTGGCGTACTCGATGCGCACCAGGAAGCGTCCGGGACCGTCGTAGTAGCCGTACATCTTGCCCCGCGTGCCGACCAGCCAGAACTCGCGCGAGTAGTCGGGCGTGAAATGGCACTCGTGGAACGTGGCCTTGACGCCGTTGGCGTAGGAGATGCAGAGCTCCGAGTTGTCGTTCAGATCCATCTCGCGGCTCCACACGCAGTAGTCCCAGCTCTCCGGCGCGCCGAGTTCCGGCTGGAAGCCGCGGGGACGCGCGCGGTAGGGGCACTGCTCCCCGCAGTCGCGGCAGCGCAGCCCGCCCGTGTCGCGCCGCCCGTAGAAGTCCTGGCCCCCGATGCCGTAGACCTTCACGGGACGGCTGCCCGCGAAGCCGTTGAGCAGGTCGAGCGAGTGGCTGGCCTTCTGCAGCAGCAGCGACTTCAACAGCGCCTTGCGGCGCGGGCGGTGGAAGTAGTAGCTGCCGCCGACGGAGACGTTGTCGAAGACGTGGGCCACCTTCACCTCGCCGATCCGCCCCTCGTCCAGCAGCCGGCGCATGGTCGTGAAGATCGCGCAGTGGCGCAGCTCGAACCCGATCATGAAGACCCGTCCGGACCGGCGCACGGCCTCGACCACCTTCGCGGCATCGGCCGCCGACTGGCAGAGTGGCTTCTCGCAGATGACGTGCTTGCCCGCCGCGAGCGCGGCCAGCGTCGGTTCCAGGTGCTGGTGGTCGTGGGTGGCAACAACGACGGCGTCGATGTCGGCGCGCGCCAGCAGTTCCTCACAGCGTTCCGTGCAGAAGAGCGCGTCGCCATGCTCCTGCCGCGCCAGCCGCAGGCGCTGGGGGCTAGTGTCGCAGGCCGCCGACATCTCGAAACCCGGATGCTCCGCCTGGCTGTAGTTGCGCGCGAGGTAGCGCCCGCGGTTGCCATAGCCGACTATCCCCACGCGTATGATAGGTTGGTCGCTCATAAGTGCTGTTGCCCCGGAGAATTTATCTTGAACTCGCGCACAGGTGGGAATTCTTGACATTTGATTAGGGAATGTCAAGCGATACCCATTCTTTGACCGCAAATCCCTGATCCCGGCCTGGCCGTCGCGGAGGTACGGCGCCATCATTGCCGAGAGCTTCCACTTAGGAATTCTTGCACTTACCAATGGCTTTTCTGACGCAAGACCATCGGCTCCCCATGCGCCCTTACCGCGCCCCCGCGGCTAGCCGGACAGACTTCTGCCTTGCCACCCGCCGCCCTTTATAGCAAACTTCGCTTGTACCGCATTCTTCGGCCCCGAAGACCGTTTTCCAGGAGAACCGCGCTATCATGAAACAGTCCGACCGCGACGTGCTCGCGCTTGCCGCCAACACCATCCGTTGCCTATCTATCGACGGCGTGCAGGCCGCCAAATCAGGACATCCCGGCCTGCCCATGGGGATGGCCGATGTCGCCGCCGTCCTCTGGCTCAAGCACCTGCGCCACGACCCCGCGCAGCCCGGATGGGCCGACCGCGACCGCTTCGTGCTCTCCGGCGGCCACGGCAGCATGCTGCTTTACAGCCTGCTGCACCTCGCCGGCTATCCCCTGCCCCTTGACGAGCTGAAGCGCTTCCGCCAACTCGACAGTCTGACCCCCGGCCATCCCGAGGTTGGCCACACCGTCGGCGTCGAGACCACTACCGGCCCGCTCGGGCAGGGCATCGCCAACGCCGTCGGCATGGCCCTGGCCGAACGCATGCTCGCCGCCCGCGTCAACACCGGCGACGGCTTCGACCCTGTCGGCCACCGCACCTTCGTCTTCTGCGGCGACGGCGACCTGATGGAGGGCGTCAGCCACGAGGCCTGCTCGCTGGCCGGCCACCTGGGGCTCGACCGGCTGGTGCTCTTCTTCGACAGCAACGCGATCACCATCGAGGGCGGCACGCGCCTCTCGTGCAGCGACGATGCCAAGATGCGTTTCAAGGCCTACGGATGGCAGGTCATCGAGATCGACGGACACGACTACGACCAGATCGACGCGGCCATCCGCAAGGCCCTGCGCGCCCGGGGACGTCCCGTGGCGATCATCTGCAAGACCGTCATCGGCAAGGGCAGTCCCAACAAGAGCGGCTCGCACGAGTGCCACGGCGCCCCGCTGGGCGAGGAGGAGGTGCGGCTGACCAAGCGGGCGCTGGGCTTCGACGAGAACCGCTCCTTCGTCGTGCCCGACGAGGTGCGCGCCCTATTTGACGCCCGCGCCGCACGACTGCGCCGCGCCGCGGCGCGCTGGCAGCGCGATTTCAAGGCCTGGGAGGCGCGCCATCCCGAGCAGGCCGTCGCCTGGCGCCGCCACACCAGCGGCGAACTGCCCGAGAATCTTGAGGCCGCCCTTCCGGTCTTCGACACCACCAAACCCATGGCCACGCGTTCGGCTTCGGGCGTGGTGATCAACGCGCTGGCGAAGGTCATGCCCCAGCTCGTCGGCGGCTCGGCCGACCTGGCCCCCAGCACCATGACCTGGATCAAGGCGTCGCGGGGCGTCGCGCCGGGCGATTTCGGCGGCAGCAACCTGCATTTCGGCATCCGCGAACTGGCGATGACGGCGATGATCAACGGCATGCTCCTGCATGGCGGCTTCCGCGTCTTCGGGGCCACCTTCTTCGTCTTCTCCGACTACTGCCGCCCCGCCATCCGGCTGGCGGCGCTGATGGGGCTGCCGGCGATCTACGTCTTCACCCACGACAGCTTCTACGTCGGCGAGGACGGCCCCACCCACGAGCCCGTCGAACAGCTCGCCGCGCTGCGCTGCATGCCCAACGTGACGGTCATCCGTCCGGCCGACCCGACCGAGACGGCCGCCGCCTGGGTGGCCGCGCTGAAGAACACGCGCGGCCCCACCGCCCTGCTGCTGACGCGCCAGAACATGCAGGTCATCGACCGTGCGGCCTATCCCGCGGCGTCGAACCTGGAGCGCGGCGCCTACACGCTGTGGCAGCGCGGCGGCGCCACGCCTGATCTGACGCTTATCGCCACCGGCTCCGAGGTCGAGCTGGCGCTGGCAGCGGCCCGCGAGCTAGCGGATGTAAATGTCCGCGTGGTCTCGATGCCATCCTGGGAGCTTTTCGAGGCGCAGCCGCAGGCGTACCGCGACAGCGTGCTCGATCCGGCCTGCACACGGCGCCTTGCGATCGAGGCCGGCGTCGCCTTCGGCTGGAGCCGCTACACCGGCACGCGCGGGGCCACCCTGACGCTCGACCACTTCGGCGTATCCGGCCCCTACAAGGCGCTGGCCCAGCGCTTTGGTTTCACTGTCGCAAACGTGATCGAACAATGCCGGCAACTGCTGGCTTAGGAGAAGAGACCATGATACTGACCATCCGCAGACGTGCGATGTCCCAAATCCTGCTCGCCCTGGCGTTGGCGGGCGGATGCCTAAATGGCCACGCGCGAACCTACTTCGAGGAAAATTTCCGGCGCTACGCGGAACAGGCGCCGGGAACGGAGCGCGACAATGGGATCTCGATCTCCAACGATCCGATCTGGGGGGACATGGCCGAGACCCAGTTCCGGCCCAAGCAGGACGGCCTTCTCTTCACCGCCTTCAAAACCGCCCCGGAACTGAAGGCCTACGACCTGACCTTCACGTTCCGCTTTATCTCCGATGAAAAGGGCAGCTTCGACCTGCTGCTCCGCGACGGGAAGGGCCGGGATCTGGTCATCACGTTCTCGCGAACCGAGGTCACGCTCGCGGGCAAGGGCGTCTCGGCCAAGGGCAGCCTGCCGTCTGAACTTGGCAACTGGGCCGCGTGCATGGCTGCCGTGAAGGTCAATAATGGCGTTCTGGATGTCTACACGGACGCCTTCCGCGTCTACCGGAAGGTGCTCACCGCTAAGATTCCCGCCTATGACCTGGCGGGCTTCAACTTCGGCGGCCGTGCCAAGATCGGCTTCGCCATCACCGATATCGTTTTGCGCGACCCGGCGCCGCTGGCCGACTTCTCCGCGCAGCGGCACTTCGCCGACTTCCGCAGCCTGCGCGACGAGGCCGGCTTCGCGACGGCCAAGCCGATGACCGAGGTCACGCTGACCGGCAACGGCGACGGCGTCAAGTTCCGGCCGGGCAACGGGGGGGCCACCCTCTCCTTACACTGGAGCGACGGACAGAAGCAGGATCACCCAATCACCATCGGCAATGCCAACGTCAGCCGCAAGGTGCCCGGCCTGGTCGGCGTCATGACCAACAGTGTGATCCACGTCGGGAAACTAGCCTCGCAGCGTGTCCAGCCGCTCCTCCGCCGCTACCATTCCTCCTACAACCATGTGCCCGCGCTGATTGACATCCTGCGCGACGCCGCCAAGCTGCCCAAGGCTTCCGAGCATCCCCTGGATCTGGATTTCCAGAAACGTCCCGACGGCTCGGCGGACCTCTACATCGATGGATCCTTCATCCGCACCATGAAAGTCGAGGGCGCCAAACTGGAGAAGATCACGCTCACCTTCGCGGCGCCGACACCGGTCGTCGTCAAGCAGGCGCCCGCAGGCGTTGACCGCGGCCGGTTCGTCCCGGTCGATCTGGCGGCAAATCCGCGCGCCAAGGCCTTCATCGACGCGCGCCCGAGCTTGAAGCCCGGCCTGCAGAAGGTCGGCGGCGTGCCCCTCATGGTGGCCGCTCCCGCGGCCTCCGCCGATGTCGGCATCTGCCGCCAGGGCATGGGCGACTGGGCGCTTGAGGTCGACGAGTACCTCGCCCGCAGTCCGCTCGACGGTTTCCCCTCCGCGATCCATTTCCGCCTGCCCACGGCGCTCTATACCAAGGCCTGGGTCGTCTGTGCGCTAGATCCCGATCCCGCCAAGGACCGCATCCTGGTGGCGCGCCTCGGCCACTACGTCGAGAACGGCTCGGGCGGTAACATGCTGGCCGACACCACGGTCACGCTTCCGTCCGACGGTAGCCTGCCGCCGAACATGAAGGAGATCGGCAGCGTCGAGCACAAGGGACGCAAGCTCCCGCTCTACCTGCTGGAACTCCCGCTCAACATGGGCAAGGTGCTCGACTTCGCCGCGCGCCGCAACTACATCGACTTCGAGCTCGTCGGCAAGCAGTGGATCAATTTCGAGCAGATCGACCGCACGATGAAGCCCGACCCCCACTCGACCAGCGCCTTCCAGGTCTTCGGTGTGACGCTGGAGAAGGCGCCGGTCGTCATGGACATGGTCCAGGCGCAGCCGGGCAACGTTTTCACGCAGGACGAGCCGGCCCAGACCGCCGTCAGCCTGCGTGCACTCCAGCCGGCCAGGGTCGCGCTTGCCTGGCGCGCCACGGACGCCTCCGGCGCCGAGGTCTTCACCGGGAAGGCCGACGCCGCCTTCGCGAAGGCCGACGAGATTCGGACAATCGAGGTTCCGCTCAAGGCCGCGCACGTTGGCTATTACGACCTCGACATCACGCTGGCCGGCGCGGACGGCAAGACGTTGCTCGTCCACCCCGCCCGCTTTGCCATCGTCCCGCGCGACACGCGCAAGGCCGACCGCCACACCTCCCCCTACGGCACCTGGTGGTTCGGCAACTCGCACGGCAGCGTGGGCGAGTTCGACATCGCCGGACCGCTGCTTAGGAAGGCCGGCATCCGCAGATGCGCCTGGAAGGCCGAGCCCGACGACCACCCCGAGATGGTCAAATACAACCTGACCGCAACCGGACAGCTAAACATTCCGCTCGGAATGCGGCAGCTCGGGGCCGACGGAACGTTCGCCGAAAAGGATCTGGCCGACGCCGAAGCCAAGATCCAGGCGCACCTGAAACGCTTCCCCAAGACCGACACCGTCATGATCTGGCACGAATCGGCCCCGGGCTGGGGCATCCCCGAGGAGTTGCTGGGGCTTCCGGTTCCCGCCCCGACCGACCACAACAAGCGGACGGCGGTCTACGTCAATGCCTGCGGCAAGTTCCTGCGCGAGAAGTTTCCCGGCATGAAGCTCCAGCTCGGCAACACCAGCGCCTCGATCGGCGCGGTGACGGTGCCTCTGCGCAACGGCGCCGAGCCGGAATACTACGACTTCATCGGCATCGAGACGCCCTCGCAGGTGATCTGCCCCGAGAAGCTGCAGGAAGTCGGGCTCCAGGGCCTGGTCATCTCGAAGGATATCGCCGCCCGCCTGGCCGGACGCCCCGTGGCGGTCAACGCCTGTTGGGAGTACACCTACCGCTGCGATCGCGACATGGGCGAGGTGCAGCAGGCCGAGTGGTACATGCGCGACATCCTGATCTCGCTGGCCAACGAGATGAAGCTCATCGGCCCCGGCATCTTCTTCGACTGCGCGACGGGCTACGGTAACGGCCTCTGGGGCGGCAGCGGCATCCTCACACGCGGCCCCTACGTCTATCCGAAACGCGCCTACGTCGCCTATGCCGCCCTGACCGCCATCCTCGACCAGGTCAAGCTGCGCGGCCAGCTCCCGACAGGCTCGACAACCGCCTACGCGCTGGCCTTCGAGCGTGCCGACCGGCAGCACGCCACGGCGCTCTGGACAGCCCGCGGCGCAGCCGACTTCACGGTCACCTTCGCCGCGGCCACGCAGGCGCGCGTCTTCGACATGTACGGACGCGAGACGCCAATGTCGGGCGCCAGTATCGTCGTCAAGGGCGGCACCGCGCCGGCCTATGTGCTGTCCAGCGCGCCCGTTAAGTCGGTCGCGGTCACGGGCCGCGGCTTCCCGAAGGACGCGCGGCGCGCGGCTAAGGTCACCGTCGCCGCCGCGCTCGACCGGTCGGAGGGGCTGACGGTCGCGCCCGATCCGGACTTCACGGTCAATCATACGCACTTCCTCCCGATCCTGAAGCCCGCCGACTTCACGGTGGCCACCGTGAACGACGAGGAGAAGGGCGCCTGCGTCGAGGTCGTGCTCGCCCCGTCCAAGCAGAAAGAGACCAGCAAGTACATCACGGAGTACACGACCTTGACCCTGTCCGAGCCCCAAGCCGTGCCCGGCAACCCCGCAGCCATCGGCGTCTGGGTGAAGGGCAACTCGAACTGGGGCCAGATCCGCTTCACGATCGAGGATGCCGAAGGCGAGGTCTTCAAGAGCCGTACGACCTCCGGCTGGGGCTGCGACATCCTCGACTGGCCCGGCAACCTCTGCGTGAACTTCGACGGCTGGTGCTACGTGGCCCATCCGCTGCGCGACACCACGCTCTTCAACGACCACAGCCCCGGGCCGGTCGAGGAGCAGTGGGTCTCGAGCGGCGGTGACAAGGTCATCGACCTGCCCATCAAGCTCAAGGCCATCACAGTCGGCATGTACCGCCACAAGCTCGACCTCCTGGACTTCAAGGACAGCGCACCCGCCATCCGCCTGAAGGACGCGGGCGGCGCCGAGGAATAGTCCAACCACATCGGTCTCAAGGACGCGGGCGGCGCGGAGGAATTGCTCCCCCGCCCCATTGACACCATGCGCAAACTGCGTGTCGCCCAATACGGTTTCTGCCACGAGCATGCCGCGGGCAAGATGCTCACGCTGCGGAACTGGCTGCAGGACGAGATCGAACTCGTGGGCGTCGTCGATGATCGCGCCTCCCAGACGCCTCGTTTTGTCAATGCAAACGATGCAAAAGTCTTCGAAGGCGTACCGGTCATCACCGAGGACGAGCTCTTCGCCCGCGGAAACATCGACGTCGTCCTCGTCGAGACCACGAACGACGATCTTGTCCGGGCCGCCCGCAAATGCGCCGAGCATGGGTTGCCGATGCATTTGGACAAGCCCGGGAGCCAGGACGCCGGCGAGTTCCGTGATCTGATCGAGCTGTGCCGGGCCCGCCGCATCCCCCTCCAGATGGGCTACATGTTCCGCGTCAATCCGGCGATCCAGTTCGCCATCCGGGCGGTGCGCGAGGGGTGGCTGGGGAGCGTCTTCCGGCTCGAGGCGGACATGGACCATTGCTATGGCAATTCCGCTTACGACGCCTATCTCGCCTCGTTCAGGGGCGGCATCATGTACAACCTCGGATGCCACCTGATCGACTTCATCGTCGCGATGCTCGGCAAGCCCGACAAGGTTGCCTCCATGCTGAAGCCGCTGGCCGGCCACCGCCCGGACGCAACGCTCAACGCGCTGGCCATTCTCGACTATGCCCACGGCTTGGCCGAGATCCGTGCCTGCAGCAGCCGCCGCATCGCCGCGACGGGGCGCCGGCTCCTGATCTGCGGCTCGAAAGGCACGATCGAGCTCTGCCCGATCGAACGCTTCGACGGCAGCAAGCTCGAACTCAGCCTGTCGCTGACCGAGCCGGCCGGCGGCTACGACGCGGGCCTTCACACCGTCGCCTTCGGGCCCGTCCGCGACCGCTACGAGGAGCAGTTCCGCCAGCTTTTCCGACTCGTCCGCGGCGAGACCGAGCCCGACCCCACGCTCTACGACCACGACCTCGCCGTCCACGAGGTTGTCCTGGCCGCCTCGGAAAAGTGAAAACTGATGTGCGCGTAGAAAACGGAGACACAATAGCTGCCAAGCCTTTCCCCGGCTTCATGCGCGGCATGGGCATCGGAGGATGGCTCACCAACTACAGCGGCGAGGTGGAGTGAATAATGAAAGTCGCGCGCATCGTGTTTCCCGAACCCCGCCAGGCGCGCCTCGAATTCATCGACGAGGATCTCGTACCCAGCGGCGATCTGGTCCTGGTCAAATACGACTACTCCGCCATCAGCGCGGGAACCGAGGTGGCCAACTACCGTGCCAACACGTCCTACGCGCGCTTCCCCTTCTTCCCGGGATACAGCGCGGCGGGGCATGTGGTCGCAACCGGCCCGGAGGCCAGAACGCTCAAGGTAGGAGACCGCGTGATAGTGGCATGGTGCGGCCACCGCTCGCATTGCCTGAAGCGCGAAGCCGACCTGGTTCGCATCGACGACGCGACCGTCTCCCAGCAGGATGCGGCCTTCGGTCACATTGCCTCGTTCGCTTTCCTGGGTGTCCGCAAGCTCCGCATCCAGTTGGGCGAATCGGCCCTCGTGGCGGGCCAGGGCCTCCTGGGCGCGATTGCCGCGCAACTGGCGCGGTTGTCGGGCGCCCACCCCGTCATCGTCACGGATTATTCTGAAACCAGGCGGCATCTCGCGCTCAGCCTCGGCGCCGACTTCGCCTTCTCCCCCGACGAGAACGATCTGCCCCAAAAAATCCGCGCCGCCACCGGCTGGGCGCGCGCGCGTCCGGGGCGCGGCGAGTCCGTCAAGACAGGGCCTGACGTCGTGGTCGAGGTCACCGGTTACGCCGCCGCGCTGCAGCAAGCCCTTGAATGCGTGGCCTGGGAAGGCCGCATAGCGCTGCTCGGCTGCACGCGCGTTCCGGATGTCAACATCGACTTCTATACCTGGGTTCACCGACGCGGCATCACGCTCATTGGCGCCCACACGGACACCCGCCCGGCCGCCGACTCCCGCGACGGCGCCTGGACGGAACGCGACGACTACCAGACGTTCCTCCGCCTGGTCGCCGCCGGGAAGCTGCGGGTCGCCCCGCTGATCTCCGCGGCCGTTACCCCTGCGTCCGCCACTGAAGTCTACCAGAACCTTTCCAAAATACTTTAAATACACACCGACCCACTTAGACACTAATAATTTATCCAACTTCTCGACCTGCAACTGCTTCACTATCTTTGCTC
>CAYPJN010000056.1:0-10222 GCA_964411055.1 uncultured Lentisphaerales bacterium
GAGCTGCGCAAGGCCGAGGCGCGCCGCCACATTCTCGAGGGACTGCTCAAGGCGCTCGACCACCTCGACGAGCTGGTCCGCCTCATCCGCGCCGCGCGCGGGCGCGACGAGGCGCGCACGGCGATCATCGCCGCCTTCGGCTTCAGCGAGAAGCAGGCCGATGCGATCCTCGAGATGCGCCTCTACCAGCTCACGGGGCTCGAGCGCGACCGCGTCGAGGCCGAGTTCAAGGTTGTCTGCGAGCGCATCGCCTACCTCCAGTCGCTGCTGGCCGACTCGAACCTGATCTTCGGCGTCATCAAGCAGGATCTGCTCGATCTCCGGCAGAAGTACGGCGACGAGCGCCGCACGGCGATCGTCCCCCTGGAGGGCGAGGTCGAGATCGAGGACCTCATCGCCGACGCCCCCTGCATCATCACGCTGAGCCACAAGGGCTACATCAAGCGCGTCGCCCTCAGCGTCTACCGCGAGCAGCGTCGCGGCGGGCGCGGCGTCATGGGGGCCGCCACGCGCGAGGAGGACTTCGTCAACACGCTCTTCGTGGCCAAGACGCATGACACGCTCCTTTTCTTCACCACGCTCGGGCGCGTCTTCGCCAAGCGCGCCTTCGAGGTGCCCGAGGCGGCGCGCACGGCGACGGGCAAGGCCATCGTCAACCTCCTCGAGCTGCAGGAGGGCGAGAAGGTGGCCGCGATGATGCGCGTGCGCAAGTTCTCCGACGACCGCTGCATCCTCTTCGCCACCGAGCGCGGCACGGTCAAGCAGACCTTCCTGTCGCACTACCGCAACATCCGCCGCAACGGCCTCATCGCCATCAACATCGAGGAGGGCGACCATCTCGTCCAGGTGTGCCAGACGCGCATCGACGACCACGTCATGCTGGCCACGGCCCGTGGCCAGACGATCCGCTTCGACGTGCTGCAGGTGCGCACCACGGGCCGCGACTCCACAGGCGTGCGCGGCATCCAGCTCGAACCGGGCGACCGCGTCGTCAGCATGACGGTCGTCGATCCCGCGGCCACCTTCCTGGCCGCGACGGCCAACGGCTACGGCAAGCGGACGTCCTTCGACGAATTCCGCGCCCAGCGCCGCGGCGGCAAGGGCATCATCGGCATCCAGACCTCCGAGCGCAACGGCGAGGTGGTCGCCGCCGGCGCCGTGCGCGAGGACGAGGCGCTCATGCTGATGACGGTCAACGGCATGATCGTGCGCACGCCGGTCGACGAGATCCGCGTCATCGGGCGCAACACGCAGGGCGTGCGGCTGATCAACCTCGACGAGGGCGACACGCTCATCGAGGGCATCGTGGTGCCCTCCGAGCCCTCGCCCGAGAACGCCGAGGCGCAGGCCGCCGCCGAGGCATCCGAGACCGGCGCAACGGATGATCCCGATGCGGCGGAGACGTCGGATACCGGGGACACCCCGTGCGTGGAGCGTGGGTGCGATCCTCAATAGTTGATGCGCACCCGTGGTGGAGCGTTGGGCAATGTCTTTGGAGTTGCCTTCGGTGCGGATTCTGCTATGATGCGCCCTGTCTTCGATGGCGAAAATAGCTCAGTTGGTTAGAGCAGCAGATTGTGGATCTGCGGGTCGCGGGTTCGAGTCCCGTTTTTCGCCCCATCTTCAGACCGGCAGGCTTCAGCGTGCCGGTCTTTTTCGTTCTTGGATGTCGGGTTGAAGGTTGAAGGTGTCGGGTTGAAGGTTGCCATGCCATGCTATATAAGGTAAACTTTTAAAACCGTCGGCACGCTTTTCATAACTGGTGACGGGGATTTTCGCCGGGCCTGACATGCAGGCGATGAATGTGGCGGCGGGTTTTTCACGCGCCGTATCCGGGCGACAATTTGAGGAAAAACAATGTCAAAGAGCGTTGTAGTCCGTTCCATGGGCGCCTGCCTTCCCGAGCGGCGACTGTCGAACGACGAACTGGCCAGCCAGATGCATGTGGACACCACCGACGAATGGATCCGCTCGCATACGGGAATCGGCTGGCGCCATCTGGCCGCCCCCGGCCAGACGGCATCCGATTTGGCCGCCGCCGCCGCGCGGGAGGCCATGCAGCGTGCGGGCGCCGACCCGGCCTCGATTGAACTGATCGTGCTCTCGACGACCACGCCGGACTTCATAGGGTGCCCGTCGACCGCCTGCCTGGTGCAGAACAAGATCGGGGCGTCGAATGCCATGGCCTTCGACATCGCGGCGGCCTGTTCCGGCTATGTCTACGGCATGACGATCGCCAAGAGCATGATGCTCAACGGGCTCGCCCGGCGGGCGCTGGTGGTCAGTTCCGAGGTGTTGTCGTGCTTCACCGACTGGACCGACCGCAACACCTGCGTGCTCTTCGGCGACGGCGCCGGCGCCACCCTGCTGGAACTGGACAGCGGTACCGACCGTGGCATCCTCAACACGCGGCTGCGCGCGGACGGCAGCGGATGGGAATACATTGTCACGCGCGACGGTGGCGGCGCCCATCCCTATTCCCGCGGCGACATGGCCCGGCGTGCTCCCCCCGCCATCGAGATGAAGGGCAAGAAGGTCTATGCTTTCGCCGTCAAGGCGCTGCCCGAGATGATCCAGGGACTGGTCGAGGAGGCGGGTATCACCCTCGACGACGTCAAGTGGATCGTCCCGCACCAGGCCAACGGCCGCATCATACAGGCCGCGGCAAGCCAGATGGGCATTCCCGAGACGCGCTTCTTCATGAATCTGGAGCAGCGCGCCAACACTTCGAGCGCGTCGGTTCCAATAGCCCTGTACGAGCTGGAGGCGCAGGGCGGCCTGGCGCCCGGCGACCTCGTGCTGATCGTCGGCTTCGGCAGCGGCCTCACCCACGCCGGGGCGCTGATCCGCTGGTAGGGTGTTTTTCGCAGGATCCGGTCCGGAAAAGGAGAAGACATGCAGCGCAGAGTCGTGATCACCGGCATGGGAACGGTAAATCCGATCGGCAACGACATCCCCGCCTTCCGCGACAGCATCCGCCAGGGGTGCAGCGGGGTGGGGCGCATCACGCGCTTCGACCCATCCGCTCTGGAGGTCAAGATCGCGGCGGAGGTCAAGGGCTTCGATCCTGCGCGGTGGATGGACGCCAAGGCCGCCCGCAAGATGGCCCTCTTCTCGCAGTATGCCGTGGCGGCCACGGCCCAGGCGCTGCAGGATGCCGGGCTCGACCGGCAGTCGATCGATGCCTTCCGCACGGGGATCTACATCGGCAACGGCATCGGGGGCTACGAGGTCATCGAGGAATCCATGGGCAAGTACTTCGCCCAGGGGCCGCGGCGCATCATGCCCATGACCGTGCCCGAGATCATCTCCAACGAGGCCGCGGGCAACATCGCCATGGCCTTCGGCATCAAGGGCTTCGCGCTGACCAGCGTGACCGCCTGCGCCTCGGGCACGGACGCCCTCGGGGCGGCGCTCGACATGCTGCGCGCCGGGCGCTGCGACGTCTGCGTGGCGGGCGGCACCGAGTCGGCCATCACGGGCTTCGGCATCGGCGGCTTCCAGATCATCCGCGCGCTCTCCACCAAATACAACGAGACGCCGGAGAAGGCCAGCCGGCCCTTCGACCGCGACCGCGACGGTTTCATCATGGGCGAGGGGGCCGGCATCCTGGTGCTCGAGACCCTGGAGCACGCGCTGGCGCGCGGCGCGCGGATCCGCGCCGAACTCTCCGGATACGGGGTATCGTGCGACGCCTACCACCTGACGGCGCCCGATCCCGAGGGCGAGGGCGGAGCGCGCGCGATCACGCTGGCGCTCCAGGACGCGGGGGTCGCACCGGAGGCGGTGCAGTACTACAACGCCCACGGCACCTCCACGCCGCTCAATGATCCGCTGGAGACCAAGATGATCAAGCGCGCCTTCGGCGACCATGCCCGTCACATGAAGGTCTCCAGCACCAAGAGCATGACCGGTCACCTGATCGCCGCTGCGGGCGCCGTCGAGGCCATCGCCTGCGTCCTGGCCATCGAGGATGGCTTCTACCCGCCGACGATCAACCTCGACAACCAGGACATCGAGGGCGGTTGCGACCTGGACTACGTTCCGAACACCGCGGTCGCGGGCGAGATCGACGTCGCCGTCTCGGGATCGCTGGGCTTTGGCGGGCACAACGCCGTCGTCGTGGTCAGGAGATTCAGGACATGAGCACCGAGATCGCGAAATTCATACCTCACCGCACTCCGTTCCTCTTCCTGGACGAGGTGGTCTCGCGCGCGGACGGGGTGATCACCGGATCGCACTGCTTCACGGAGTCGGAATTCTTCTTCGCGGGGCATTTTCCGGGCTTCCCGGTCGTGCCCGGCGTGATCCTGGTCGAGGCGATGGCGCAGTGCGGCGGAGCCGGGCTGGTGCAGGCGGGCACCATCCCCTACAAGTACCACTTCTTCCTGGCGACGGTGAAGGACGTCAAGCTGCGCCGCAAGGTCGTGCCCGGCGAGACTGTGCGCTTTGAGGTGACCACCCTGCGGGTGACGCAGAAGATGCTGCGCCAGCGGGGACGCTGCTACGTCGGCGACGAGCTGGCGGCCGAGGCCGAGTGGATGTGCATCATCACCCCGCAGAGCGCCTAGCGCCGGCTGGCGCATGGAAGCGAAGGATTGGAAGTGAATTCACCCCATGTCGTGCGCGCGATCCGAGTCCCCTTGCTGATGCTGGCGGTCGCCCTGTCCCAGGTTCCGCTGTACGCCCAGGCCCAGACGGCGCGCCATCCTCCGGAAATGGCCGAGATGGCGCGCGTTTTCCGCATGCGCACCCGCGAGCTTTCGGCGCAGTACGAGACCGCCATCAAGGCGCTGCCGCCGCAGTACCAGCGCGACATCCAGGCGCTGCACGATCTCTTCCGCAACAAGGGCGACCTCGACGGCGTGCTGGCGACTGACCGGGAGACGAAGCGTTTCGCGGCAGCCTTCGAGGGTGAGCGCGATCCCTTCGAGCTGACGCCCGAGATGCCGCCCGAGGCGATCGTCGCGGCCCCGGCGGAGCTCCGCCAGCTTCAGGAGCAGTACGTCGCGCGCTTCAAGGAGGCGGCCGCCCTCCGGCTGCGCGAGATCCGCGATCTCGCCGGCAAGTACCTCGCCGCCCTGCAGAAGATCCAGGGCGACCTGACCCGCGCGGGACGCATCCAGGACGCCATCATCGTCAAGCAGGAGTCGGAACGGCTGCAGAAGGTGATCGGGGAGGATGGCCTGGTGCAGCTCGCGGAGCAGATGGCAATCGAACTCCTGCCGGGTGGCAACGGGGGCGCGGCGGAAACGTCGGCGTCCAATGCCCCTCCCGAACGGGTGCCGGTCTACGGCAGTGTGCCGAACTGGGCCAGGTGGAAGTTCGCCGGCAGCGGCCGCTTTGGCCGCGAACGCACCCAGTATGCCCACCCCGATCTGCCCGACGAACTGGATGTCACCTTCTCCGACCGCACGGGACGCGGCCGCTTCTGGGGACGCTGCCAGGTGGGCTCGCAGCAGGTCGGCGTGATGCTTAGCCGCTGGTTCGGCAAGGCGCTCGTCTGGCAGGTGCCCGACACCGGCACGCTGACCGCGACCTTCGTTCTGACATCCCGGGAGATCTCTGCCGGCGAGGACCACGGCCCCTGCGCGCAACTGGCGATCCTCGCCAACAACACACTGCTGCGCGCCATCAATGTCAACCTCTACGAGCGCGAGACCGCGCTGCGGGTGGTCAAGGATCCCAAGTCGGAGCGCTGCGCGCTGCTGTGGCCGCGCGGCAAGATCACGGAGACCTTCGAACTGCCCGCCAACAGCGCGATCAGCGTGCTGCTGGGTGTTACCGTGCGCAATCCGGGCGAGCTCTGCGACACCACGCTCTCCCTCCAGCCATGACCGCTGCGGCGGACGCCACGACCATGTCCGAAACCACCCCAATCCAGATCGGCGCCTCGGGCGCCGAAGCCGAGGACATCGTCCGCCAGATCCGCGAACGCGTGGCGCAACGTCGCGCGCGCGGCGAGTACGACGATGCCACCGTCGCGCGCGCGGAGCGCTACAACCTGGCGAACCTCAAGGACGATGCCGAGTTCCTCGAACGCTACCTGGCCTGCCTGCGGCAGGCGGTGCAGGTGGACATCAACGATTTCGAGATTGTCGAGCGCCGCGCGCGCTTCGCGCCGCTCCTGAAGCGCCTGAAACGCGGCATCTGGAGCCTGCTGCGCTTCTACACCTACCGCCTCTGGTCGCAGCAGAACCAGGTCAACGGCATGCTGCTGGCCGCCACGGAGATCATCGCTGCGCGCGACCGGACTCGCATTGAACAGCTCGAAGCGCGCATCCGCGAGCTGGAGTCGCGACTAGCCGCCGCCGGCAAGCCGTCATGACGCCGCACCGGACAACCCCGCGGGTCGCCTTCGTCGCGCCGCGCCTGGCGGCGGACGGCGCGGTGGGCGGGGCCGAGACGCTGCTCTTCAACCTGGCGCAGCGCGCCCGGGCGGCCGGCTGCGATGTCGACTTCCTGACGACCTGCGCCCGGGACCATTTCACCTGGGCCAACGACCTGCCGTCCGGCGAGACGCGGCACGAAGGCGTGCGCGTGATCCGCTTCCCGGTCAACGCGGACCGCGACACCGAAACCTTCCTGCGCGTTCAGGCGGCGATCAGCGCCGGGGAGACGGTCAGCGACGCCGACGAGGATTTGTGGCTCGCCAACAGCGTCAACAGCCTCGCGCTCGAGCAGCACCTGCGCGCGGCGGGCGCGGCCTACGACCGCGTCGTCGCGGGTCCCTATCTCTTCGGGCTGACCGCCGCGGCGGCCGCCGTGGCGCCCGAACGCACGCTGCTAGTGCCCTGCCTGCACGACGAGCCCTTCGCCCGCGTGCGGCGCATCGCGCGCCTCTTCCGCGGGGTGCGCGGCTGCATCTTCAACACGGAGCCCGAGCGCGAGCTCGCCGTGCGCCTCTTCGGCGGGGCGCTGGCCGCGCCCGGCCGCCCCGCCGCCGTCGTCGGCTATGCCATCGACCCGTTCCCGTGCGACCCCGCCGCCTGCGCCGGACGGCTCGGGCTGACGGCGCCCTATATCCTCTACTGCGGCCGGCGCGAGCCGCTAAAGGGCACGCCGCTGCTCGTCGACTACTGGGCCGCCTTCCGGCGCATCACGCGTCGCGACGTCAAGCTCGTGCTCACCGGCAGCGGCCCCGTCGAGGCGCCCGACGCCCTGCGCCCGCACCTGTTGGACCTCGGCTTCGTCGGAGAGCGGGAGAAGCACGACGCCATGGCCGGCGCCGTGGCTTTCTGCCACCCCTCGGTCAACGAGAGCCTGGGCATCGTGCTGCTGGAGAGCTGGCTCGCCGGACGGCCCGTGCTGGTCCACGACCGCAGCGTCGTGCTCCGCGAGCAGACCCAGCGGGCCCACGGCGGCCTCTGGTTCCGCGACTATCCGGAGTTTCAGGAGTGCCTGGAACTGCTGCTCGACCAACCGGAACTCGCGGCGGACCTGGGCCGCCGCGGAGGGGACTTCACGCGGCGCGAGTATTCGCCCGCAGCCGTGCAGGCACGGCTGATGGATGCGCTCCGTTGAGCAAGGGGGGACGGCACCATGGCGCGCGACTGCAAGATCAAGGATCTCGACACGGGCGGCGGAGGGGCCTTCCGCCAGTACTGCCGTCTCGTGCATGGCGACCTGGCCCTCTGGCGCATCTTCCGCAACGAGTTGCTGGCGCTGCTCTTCTCCAATATCCCGGGCGCCCTGGGCATCGCGCTGCGGCAACTCTTCTACCCGTGCATGTTCCGCTCCTGCGGCGGCAAGGCCGTCTTCGGGCGCAGCGTCACCCTGCGGCACGCGCACAAGATCGACCTGGGGCGGGGCTGCATCATCGACGACTTCGCCATGCTGGACGCCAAGGGCGAGTCGAACACGGGCATCGCGCTGGGCGACGGCGTCTACATCGGGCGCCACGCATCCGTCTACTGCAAGAACGGCGACATCGCGCTGGGCGACCGCGTCAACCTCTCGGCTCACTGCACGCTCTTCTCCTCCAACCGGCTGCGGGTGGGGCAGGGGTGCATGATCGGCGCCTACTGCTACTTCCTGAGCGGCGGCGAGTACGACTACCGCGACGCGGCGCCCTTCGCGCAGCAGAGCGGCACGGGCACCGCCGGGGAACTCGTCATCGGCGAGGACTGCTGGTTCGGCGCCCGCGTGACGGTCCTGGACGCGGCCTCGGTCGGTGCGCGCTGCGTCGTCGGCGCCGGCGCGGTGGTCGTAAAGCCGATCGCCGCCCGCCAACTCGCCGTGGGCGTGCCGGCCCGCGTCGTCCGCGGGATATGAAGCCATGAAGCGCCGGCTCATGTTCGTCGCCAAGGCCGCGGTCAGCGCGGGACTGCTGATCCTGCTCTACCACCGCGTGGATCCCGCGGCACTACGGGAGCAACTTGCAAAGGCGCGGCCCGCCTGGCTGGCGCTCTTCTTCCTGCTGCTGGCGGCCAACACGTTGATCAGCTCTTTTAAATGGCGCCTGCTGCTGGCCGCCGACAAGATTGGCCAGCCGCTGGGACGCCTCTTCGCCAGCCATCTGACAGGCTCGTTCTTCAACCTCTTCCTGCCGTCGACCATCGGCGGCGACGCGTACCGCATCGCGGACATCGGCCGCCACACGGCCCGCGCGGCCAGCACGGCGGCCTCGATCCTGGCCGACCGCCTGACGGGCTTCCTCGCCCTGGCGCTCTACGGGCTGGTTTTTTCTTTCGTTTCACGCGGCGCCATTCCCAACTGGCAGGACCGCTTCCTGCTGCTGCCCGCGGCCGCGCTCGGCGCCCTGGTAGTCCTGCTCGCGGCGCTGATCGAGCAGGCGTGGCTGCGGCGCATCGCCGCCAGGCTCCCGGAAAAGATCCGCGCGCCGGCGCTGTCCGTGCTGGACAAGATCTTGTGCTCGATCAGCGCCTACACCCGGCGCCCCGCCGTCTGGCTGCAGGCGCTGCTGATCGCTTTTGTCTTCCAGTTCCTCGCGGTACTCGCCGTCTTCAGCCTGAGTCAGGCCATCGGGCTTGGCGTGCCGCTGACGCCCTTCTGCTTCTTCGTCCCCTTCATCACGCTGATGGAGATGATCCCCGTCTCGATCTTCGGCATCGGCCTGCGCGACACGGGCTACGTCTGGTTCATGCTGGCCGTCGGCCGCGGGCGCGCCGAGGCCGCGGCGCTCTCCGTGCTCTATGTCGCCGCCACGCTGCTCTATGTCTCGATCGGCGGTCTGATCTTCGTCTTCCGACGGCAGACCCTGCCGGCGGCCAGACCAACACAGGAGTGAGTCATGGATAACGGATTCTTCGACTTGCAGGTGAACGGCTACGGCGGCGTCGATCTCAACAACGACGCCACGACGGACGACGATATCGAGCGGATGTGCGAGCATCTCGCGGCCGACGGGGTGGACGGCATCCTGGCCACCATCGTCACCGCCCCGGTGCCCGACATGGCGCGGCGCCTCGCCAAAATCGTGGCTGCCCGCGAGGCACGGCCTGCCGTCCGGCAGCGGATCGCCGGCCTGCACGTCGAGGGCCCCTTCATCAATCCGGCCTCCGGCTACCGCGGCGCGCACGATGCGCGGGCTATCATTCCGCCGACGCTCGATGATGTCAAGCGCCTCCACGACGCCTGCGGCGGCCTGCTGCGCATCCTGACGCTGGCCCCCGAGTGCGACCCAGGCTTCGCGGCCACCCGTTGGCTGGCTTCACGGGGAGTGGTGGTCTCGGCCGGGCACTGCGACCCGTCGCTGGAGACGCTCGACGCGGCGGCCGACGCCGGACTTACGCTCTACACCCACACCGGCAACGGCTGCCCGATGATGATGCACCGGCACGACAACATCATCCAGCGCGCGCTCTCGCTGCGTGGGCGGCTGACCCTCTGCTTCATCGCGGATGGCGTACACATCCCCTTCTTTGCACTGGGCAACTACCTGCGCGCCTGCGGACTGGATAACGCGGTAGTCGTCACCGACGCCATGCAGGCGGCGGGCATGGGGCCGGGACTCTACGGCATCGGCGCCTTCCAGGTGCTGGTCGGCGAGGATCTGGCCGCCTGGGCGCCGGATCGCTCGCATCTCGTCGGCTCGGCGGGCACGATGAAGCGCACGGCGTCCAACCTGCGCGACAAGCTGGGGCTCTCCGAAGCCGACGTGCGGCGCCTGACCGGCGACAATCCGCGCCGCGTGCTGGCGGCGGCCCGCGCCTCATGACGGCAGCGCGTGGAAGGCCAGCAGGCTGACGGCGTTGAAGAG
>CAYPJN010000057.1:0-10211 GCA_964411055.1 uncultured Lentisphaerales bacterium
GGATGCCGTTGGTCAGGCAGAACTGGAGATCCTCCTGCACCGTGAACTCGATGGGTCGGGGGAAGTCGGCGGCGCAGCCGTAGTACTCGCGCAGCCAGGTCTTGTCGGTGGCCCGGCCCCAGCCGAGGGTGTAGGCGCGCCACTTGGCGTTGCGTTCGGGGTTTAAGATCGTGAACTTGTCGTCCTTGACGAAGGGGCAGTACATGACGCGGATGTTTGGCTCCAGGCGCAGCGGCGGCGGCACAACCGCGAAGATGTAGGCGTAGGTCAGGATGACGATGTCCGGGTGCGTCTTCCGCAGTTCCCGCGCGATCTTGTTGAGGAAGAGAAAGAACTGGGCGGAGCGGAAGGCGGGGTCGGCGGGCGCGATGCGCGTGCCGTCCTCCAGCGTCAGCGGCGCCAGGCACTTGGGACAGTCGCAGAGGCCCCATCCGTCGGTGATCGAGATGTTGACGCCGTCGCAGTCGGGCTTGGCGTCGAGGTCGGCCCGCAGGTTCGCCAGGTAGGCGGGGATCATTTCGTGGGCCATGAAGCAGAGCTGTCCGCCCTTAACGCGCTTGCCGCCGATGAAGGGGAAGTATTCCGGGTGCGCGTCGAAGTGCTTGTCGGGATCCATGAAGAGCTTGAGCCCGTGTCCGCCGCCTGCGGGGTTGTACTGGCTGCCCATGACGAGGTTGGTGGCGCGATAGTAGCCCAGCCAGTTGAGCCGGTTGCGCGAGGCCCACGCGGGTTCGTGGATGAAGCCCGAGACGGTCCAGCCCCAGCCGCGCAGGGTCGAACGCGGAATGTCGAGGCGGTCGGTGACGCGGGCGGCTAGGTTGGAGTCGACCGAGTAGACGGCGCCGAGTGCGGGATCCGGGCGCGGCCAGATGATGTCGGTGTTGGCCTCGATGAAGGCGTAGACGCCGTTTAGCGTGCCGCGGGGTATGGCGCCGAAAATGTGCACCGCCGGGCTGCCGGGCTGCGCGCGGATGGCGTAGCCGTCGCGCCCGGCCAGCGCCTCGATATCCGCGGCGAAGGCGCCCGCGAGGGTGCGCCCGATGACGAGACGCGTGGCAGGCGGAGGCTTCCCGGGCTGGGTGACGATCGGGAGCCGCGCCCCCGACACCTGCTCCAGCCAGTGCTGCAGTTCGTTGGCCGCGTAGACTTCCGTCGGCAGGGCATTGGTCGCGATCAGGATTTCCGCGGCAGGCCGGCCCTCCCGCGCGAGCTGGCGGGCCTGCAGCGAACCGGCGGCGGCGATCAGTCCCAGGACGGGAATCCAGTGAAGAAGCAGTTTGCGTGCCATGGTGTGTCTCTCTTTGTGTTACCGGGTGCAAGTATATCAGAAAGGCGCTTCCAATGCATAGGGATGCGCGAAAATTCGGATACTTTCAACCCGCCATTCGCGACCAGGCCACACTCACGCTCCGGTACATTGGCGGCAGCCGACCGGGCGACATCCGCACGGTCAGGCCCAAGGAACAGTTTCACATCCATCTGTAGAAGTGCCGGGCGATGCGCGATAACCGCTTGAGCATGCGCGGCCTTCAGGGTATCATCCGGTCATGACCATTCAGCACAGGTCGAACCGTGGCGGCGCGCCGGAGACGTTGGCGCGCCGGGAGCTGGCGTCGCTCCTGGCGGCGGTTGACGACCCGGCTACGCTGGAGCGGCTCTTCGACGATCTCTTCACACGCGCCGAGCTGCACGACCTGGTCCTGCGCTGGCGGCTGCTGAAGATGCTGCACGCGGGCGTGCCGCAGCGGGTGATCGCCGAGACGCTGGGCGTCAGCCTCTGCAAGATCACGCGCGGCTCGCGCGTGCTCAAGCAGCAGGACGCCGTCGTCACGAGGCTCCTGCGGCAGGTCGCGGTGGACAAGGGGGAATGACCTATGCAAATCCTTGCGCAATCGATCGCCGAACAGATCGGCAACTCCTCCTGGATCCGTCGCATGTTCGAGGAGGGCAACGAGTTGCGGCAGCGCTTCGGCGCCGACCGCGTCTTCGACTTCAGCCTCGGCAATCCCGACCTTCCTCCGCCGCCGGCCGCCGCCGCGGCGCTTGACCGCATCCGGCGCGGGGCCGGCGAGCCGCGCGCCATGGGCTACGTCGGCAACGCCGGACTGCCGGCTCTGCGCGAGGCGCTGGCCGCCGCGCTGGCCGTGGAACAGCAGGCGCCCGGACTGAAGGCCGAGCACGTGCTCGTGGCCTGCGGCGCCGCCGGCGCCCTGACCGCCTTCTTCCGCGCCGTGCTCGATCCCGGCGACGAGGTGCTCTGCCCCGCGCCCTATTTTGTCGAGTACGGCTTCTACTGCGGTCACTTCGGCGGCGTGCTCAAACCGCTGCCTGCCAAGCGGCCAACCTTCGACCTCGATGTCGAGGCCATGCTGGCGGCCGTAGGGCCGTCCACGCGTGTCATCCTCCTGAACTCGCCCAACAACCCGACGGGCTGCATCTATCCGGCGGAGACGCTGGCGCGTTTGGCGGCTGGGCTTGAGCATATCAACCGCCGCCGCGAGCGTCCGGTCTTCCTGCTTTCCGACGAGCCGTACCGTTTCCTGACTTACGATGACGCCGTTGTGCCTCCCGTGCTGCCCCTGAGTCCGTTCGCCGTCGTGGTCGGCTCCTTTTCGAAACGGCTCTCGATAGCCGGGGAGCGCATCGGCTACCTGGCCATCAACCCCGGCATGCCCGATGGCGCGCTGCTGATGCAGGCCGTCACGATGACCACCCGGACGCTGGGCTTCGTCAACGCCCCGGTCATCGGCCAGAAAATGGCCCTGATGATGCTGGGCGAGGGCGTCGACCTCGCCATCTACGCCGAGCGCCGCGCCCTCATGGCGCGCGTGCTCGACGCGGCCGGCATCCGCTACGCCCTGCCGCGGGGCGCCTTCTACTTCTTTCCCGAGGCGCCCGGCGGCGATGACCTGGCCTTTGTTCAGCGCCTCCTCAAGGAGAATATCCTGGCGGTGCCCGGGCGCGGCTTCGGGGCTCCCGGCTTCTTCCGGCTGAGCTTCAGCGTCGAGACGGAAACGATCGCGCGCTCAGCCGAGGGCTTCAAGCGCGCCGCCGCTGCGGAATAGCCCGGCCGGGGTCGCGCCATGAACAGGCTCTTTCCGCATGGTCGACTGCTGCTGCTGCTGCTGGTGCTGCTGACGGGCTTGCTGGTCTGGTTCGCCACGCGACCGTCGCGACGGACGCCGGCACCCGCCTCGCAGGCCACGGCGCAATGGAAGGTGCGCTGGCATGACTCCGTCGGCGCCCGCCCTGTCGGGCCGCCGGTCTGGATGGGCGATGGCTGGTGCGCCGCGTTCCGCGACGGAAGTGTCGTCGCCTGGAATGCCGACGGCCGGCGCCGCTGGACGTTGAAGCAGGCGGGTAACCGCTGGCTGGCGCCGGTTGCGGCGCGGGGAAGCGTCATCCTGGCAGAGGAGGAAGGGCATCTCCGGGCGCTGCAGGCGGCGGATGGCGCGGTCGTCTGGTTCCGGGCTGAACTCGCCGGCACGCTGGCCCAGGCGCCGGTGATCTCAAAGGACGCGACGCAAGGGATCGGGAGGATCGTGGCGATAGACGCATCCGAAGGCGTTCTGCGGGCCTTCGATGCGGCGGATGGCCGCACCCTCTGGCAGGCGGAGGCCTGCGGACGCACCGACGGCCCACCCGCGTCCGAGGGCCGTTTCGTGGCTTTCGGCAACTGCGATGCGGCCATTCATCTGTTCCAGGCCGCGGATGGACGGAGGCTGGGCCGCATTCCGCTGGGCGCCGACGCGCAGGTGGCGGGGGGCATGGCGCTGCATGCCGGCCGGGGCTATGTCTGGATACGCGGCGGCACGCTCGTGGCCGTCGACCTGGCCGCGACCTCGGTGGTCTGGCGCGCGGCGCAGGGAGGGGCGGACTATTTTGCTACACCGGTGGCCGACGCCGCGCGCGGCGTCGTCTTCACGGGGACGGGGGAGGGCGAGGCCCTGCGGGCCGCGGACGGGGGCGTCGTTTGGCGGCGGCCGCTGGTGGCCGACGTGCCGCTGGATCCATTGCTCCTGGCGCACGGAGTGCTCTTTGCCGGCGTCGACGGCGTGCTGCACCTGCTACGGGCGGAAGATGGCGCGCAGTTGATGCGCTTCGACTTCGGCCAGCCGCTGACAACACCCGTGGCGGCGCCTGAAGCGGCGGATGGCGTCATGGTCGTCACGGCCGACGGGTACGTCGTTGTGCTGGCGCCGCATACCGTTGGCACTCCTTGAATGGAAGCTTGTTCCGCACGTTGGCTGTGCTAGAATTCACTTATGCATGCCATACTGGTTGAAAACGACAAGAGGCTCTGCTGGCGCGAAGTTCCCGATCCCGTTCCGCAGGCCGACGAGGTTCTGATCGCTATCCGGGCCGCGGCGCTGAACCGGGCCGACCTGATGCAGCGCGACGGACTCTACCCGCCACCTCCGGGCTGGCCCGCGTGGATGGGCCTGGAAGTCGCCGGCGAGGTGCTGCAGGCGCCGGCAGGCTGCCGCTGGAAGCCTGGTGACCGTGTATGTGCCCTGCTCGGCGGCGGCGGCTACGCCGAACGCGTCGCGGTGCCCGCCGGACTGGTGCTGCCGGTGCCCGCCGGTCTCTCGATGGCGGAGGCGGCCGCGGTGCCCGAGGCCTTCGCGACGGCCTATCTCAACCTCTGCATCGAGGGGGGACTGCAGAAGGGGGAGACCGTCTTCATCCAGGCAGGCGCCAGCGGTCTCGGCATGGCGGCCATCCAACTGGCCAAGACACTCGGCGCCCGCGTGGTGACGTCCGTCGGCTCGGACGAGAAGGCGTCCTTCGTCGCGCGCCTCGGCGCGGATGTTGTGATCAATCACCGCCGGGAGAATGTCGCCGAGGTACTGGCGAAGAATCCGGTCGACGTGGGGCTGGACTGCGTAGCGGGACCGGCGCTCGGCCCGTGCCTCGCCACACTTGCACGCGGCGCACGCTGGATCGTCATCGCCACGATGGGCGGCCCGCGGACCGAGATCGACATGAACGACTTCTTCCGGCGCGGCGTCAAGCTGATTGGCAGCACGCTGCGCAGCCGGAGCACGGAGGCGAAGACGCGGATACTGGCCGGACTGGAGGATCGACTGTGGCCCGCGCTGGCCGCGGGCGCGGTCAAGGTGCATATCCACAAGACCCTGCCGGTCACCCAGGCCGAGGAGGCACACGCCATCCTGCGGAACCAGGAGAACCTCGGCAAGGTTGTCCTGATCGTCAAGGAATGACGCGACTCACGAAAGCACGCGGAAGCTGCGGGGGGCATCAGCCGAGCCTTGATTCCATGGCACAGGAATGCTAATTTTTTGCCCATGAAGGCTCTTTCTGTAGCGAAGCCCGCACCGTTTATCGTCAGCCACTTCTTCGAGTGGCAGTATATCGGTGACACCCTGCTCGATTCCATGCTCGCCGAGTTTGCCGACAACGGCGCCGAGGCGCTGACGACGGCCACAGTCTGGAGCAACCGCATCCTGGGCGAACCCGCCTTCGCCGTCACTCTGCGCAAGAAACTGGCCAGCCACGGGCTCGTGATGCGGGACGCCCATGCGCCGTGGAGCCTGCCGTGGGATCTCGACATCGAGGACGATGCGCGGCGCCCGCACATGATCGCGGGACACCGCCTCTGCATGTCTATGCTGGCCGACCTGGGCGTGCGCACCTACACCATGCACATCGGCGCCGCTCCCAACTACACGAACGGAGGCGTGCATACAGACGACCTGCGCGAACGCTCCTTCCGGACGCTCGAGTCGCTGCTGCCGACGGCCGAGTCGCTCGGCATGATCATCGCCGTCGAGAACGCCTTCGAGCCATCCAACACGCCGGAAGAGGTCGCGGGCTGCATCCGGCGCTTCAACTCGCCGCACATCGCCTGCTGCCTGGATATCGGCCACGCGCATCTCATGGATTCCGGCGCGCCGCGCGCGGCCGGCGATATCCACCCGCACGTCCGCGAGAAGGCCTGGAACGGCAAGATCGTCCTGAAGCCTTTCGCCGAGACCGTGAGCCTGCTGGCCCCGTGGATCGTCACCTGCCATGTTCACGACAACGACGGCACGTCCGACCAGCACCTCCTGCCGGGCGACGGCAACACCGACTGGCCGGCCTACATGGCCGAACTGCGCCAGTGCCCGCGCATCGAGTCGATCCAGAACGAGACCAACCCCTGCACGCGCGGAACCTCCATCGCCCGTGGCTGCCGCGTCTTCCGGGATCTCGCCGGCCTGATCCGCTGACCGCTCAACGCGAACGTGCGAGGTCGGGCCGGCGCGCCTCGATCTCCGCGAGGAGGCCGGGCATGCCCGCGAAGTGCCACCCGTCGCAGCGCACGGAAACGCCCGAGGCGAAGGTCAGCACCACGATCCCCTTGGTATCCCAGCGCTGCCAGTCGACCGCCGCCAGTTCGGGCCAGGCCCGGTGGCCGCGGAACCCGCTGCCGTGCAGTCCCGTCTCGTCGGCGATATAGACCCGCCTGCGCCTTTCGGCCACGGCGGCGGCCGCCGCGAGCGCCAGCAGCAGCGTGACGCCACCCTGGATGAACTGGTCGCGCAGGTCATCCGCTCCGTAGAGCGGCGCCTCCAGCAGTCGGCGCACCTCCGCGCGCTGATCGGAGAGCGCCTGGTTCAGGTCTTCCGGTCGCGGCGGGAGACGCAGTTCGCCGAGCTTGCGTACCAGCTTGCGCGGGGGCGTCAGCCCTTGTGCGGCGAAGGCCCGGTGCAACGGCCGCACGCCGGGCGTCTCGCCATCTAACCAGGCCTCGGCGGTCAGGTTGGTCGCCAGCAGCGCCGGGCGCACGGCCGCCATGCGGGCGTTCAGCCGCGGCCAGCCGGCGAGCCCGTCGTAGAATGACCAGGCGGACAGCGCGGCCATGAGCAGCGCCACGGCCAGCATGCGCCGCGCGTATTCCGGGTTCAACCTGGCTTCAGCCATCGTGCGTCCTTTCCGGCATCCGGGCCCGGCGGCTACCAGAAGCCATACTGCCCCGAGCCGATCACATAGAGTCCCAGCAGCAGGTTGGTGGCCGCATGGGCCACCGCCGCCGGGGCTATGCGCCGTGTCCGGACGGCGATCGCGCCGTAGACGATCCCGGCCGCCAAACCCGCCAGCCAGCGGTCGTGCTCGATGGCGAAGAGCACGGCCACCGTCCAGAAGGCGGCGGCGTCGTAGTTTCCCGGACCGGGTGCGCGGAGATCGGCCCCGCCTATCCATCGGTATAGGAAGCCGCGGAAGAAATACTCCTCGATTACGGCGATGACGCCGGCCGAGCCGAGCAGCTTGAGCGTTGTCAGCATCCAGCCTGCCTCGGACGGGGTGTAGGCCAGCGAGGGGTGGTTGAACGGCAGGGCGGGAAAGGCGGCGGGGTCGAAGCAGGCGGGGAAACGTCCCAGCGGGGCGACCAGCCAGCGGTAGTAGAAGGCCGGCAGCCCGGGCCAGAGGCGTCCGGCCAGCGGCGTCTCGGGGACGATCCAGAGCACGGCGACCAGCAGGCCGGCCAGCAGGGCCGGCCCCCAGTCCGACGCGCGCAGTCCGGGCTGGCCGCGCCAGGGACGGTAATATAGCAGCAGGCCGGCGCAGAGCAGCGCTTTGGACGCATAGCTGACGGGATGGATCCAGCGCGGCAGCGTCCAGACCGCTCCCGCGGCCTGCAGCAGCAGCAGAACGCCCACCCAGACGGCGAAGGGTACCCAGTGGCCGCGCACCTGCCGCGTACCAAAGGCTGTCTCTGTGCCGGCTGTTTGCATGGGTTCGTGACTGGCAGACGGCGGCATTGTTGTCGAGGCGCTACAGGCCGAAGTTCCCGAGCCGTGGACGCAGCGCCTGCATCTGCTCCGTGAGCGCCTGCACTTCGGCGTCCCGTTCGGGATCGGCGGCGGGCACGGAGTTATTGGCCTTCCAGTCCTCGTACTGCCGGGCGAGAGACTCCAGTTCTCGTCGCATCCGCGGTTCCTGCTCTTTCACGCGCCGCAGTTCATCCACGATCCGGACGCGCTCCGCGCCCCGCGCCGCGTCGCGCGCGCGCGTCAGGCGGTCGGCCTCGCCCCGGGCCGCGTCGTAGGCCTCCTTGCACCGGCGCAGCGGCGCGGTGTGGGGATTGGCGTCGACACTCAGGCGCACGAGTTCGCGTCTGCGGGCCTCGGCGCGCGCGTTTAGTCCGGCATAGCGCAGCAGGACATCGAACTCGTCGGCGTCGACCTCGTCGCGACCGCCGCCGAAGCGCAGGAGATCGGCAGTGGCGACCAGATAGGGGCCGGACCAGCTCGAACCGCGCCAGACGCGGCAGAGGGCCATCTCGCCCTTGGAGGATGTGGTGGTGGCGATCTGCTCGACAAGCGTTCCGCCAGGCAGCGTCTCATCGCGCCGCTTGCCGTCCTTCTCGAAGAAGGGGGCGTGGTTCAGCGTGACACCCCAGTGGGTGATGTCCGGTCCCGAGGCGGGGATGCGCCGCGTGGAGGGCGTGTAGCCGAGGGTTGTGACGACAACCGGGGCGGAGGCCGCCGCCGGAGCGGGATCTGATACCGGGGACACCGTCTTCGTGGCGGTTTCGTCGGAAAGGCTGGCGTCCGTAACGGGCGCAGCAACCGCGGGCACGCGCCAGGAGACTTCAGGCGGCACCGCGGGACGCGGTGCCGACGGTTCCGCGGGGGAGGATGCCGCCGCGCGCGACGGAGCGGGCTGGCCCATGGATCGGATCACGTCCGGCAGCAGCGGCCCGATCCGCGGCAGGCCGTAGTAGAGGGCCAGCGTACCGACGAGGGCCGTGGCCAGGTAGCGCAGGGCAAATCCCATTTCTATTTCCCGGGCTCGTGGCATCCGCTACCGTATGGCGCTGTGGTACTCCTGCAGCGACAGCACGGCGCCCTTGTCCTTGCGGGCGGCGGCTATGCCTAGCGCCGAGGCGTGGGCACCCGCCACCGTCGTGATGTAGGGTACCTTGTACTTTAGGGCCGCCTTGCGGATGCTGGCGTCGTCCGCCAGCGAGTCGCGCCGCGGGCTGGGCGTGTTGATGATGATCGAGAGCTGGCCGTTGACGATGAAGTCGAGCACGTTCGGCCGTCCCTCGTCGATCTTGCGCACGACCTCGGCCTGCACGCCGTAGCGCGCAAGGAAGTCGGCCGTGCCCTCGGTGGCGTAGACCTTGAAACCCAGGTCGGCGAACTCGCGGGCCGCGCGGCCGGCGTTCTCCTTCTTTTCCGATAGGCTGATGAGGACCGCACCGTCGTCCGGCAGCTTCGCGTTGGCCGCCTCCTGGCTCTTGTAGAAGGCCAGCGAGGCGGACTTCGCCATTCCGAGGACCTCGCCGGTTGAGCGCATCTCCGGTCCGAGGACGGGGTCGACCTCCATGAACTTGTCGAAGGGGAAGACGGCCTCCTTGGCGCCGAAGTGCGGGATGCGGCGGGTCGCGAGGTCCAGCGTCTGCATCGGCTGGCCCATCATCAGGCGGGTGGCGATGTTGGCCATCTGTATGCCGCAGACCTTCGAGACCAGCGGCACGGTGCGCGAGGCACGGGGGTTGGCCTCGAGCACGAAGACCTTGCCGTCCTCGATGGCGTACTGCATGTTCATCAGCCCGCAGACCTTGAGCGCCTTGGCGATCTTGCGCGTGTAGTCCTCGATCGTCGACAGGGCGTCCGGCGGGATCGAGACCGGCGGCAGGATGCAGGCCGAGTCGCCGGAGTGCACCCCAGCCAGCTCGATGTGCTCCATGACCGCCGGAATGTAGACCTCCTCGCCGTCCGCGATGGCGTCGGCCTCGCACTCGAGGGCGTCGCGCAGGAATCGGTCGAGCAGCAGCGGGCGGTCGGGGGTCACGCCGACGGCCTTGTCGACATACTCGCGCAGCATCTTCTCGTCGTAGATGACCTCCATGCCGCGGCCGCCGAGGACGAACGAGGGGCGGATCATGATCGGGTAGCCGATGCGCGCGGCGATCGCGACCGCCGCGTCGATGTCGGCCGCCATGCCCGACTCCGGCATGGGGATCTCCAGTTTCTCCATCATGTGCCGGAAAAGGTCGCGGTCCTCGGCGATGTCGATCGAGTCGATCGAGGTGCCGAGGATGTTCACGCCCGCCTCGGCCAGTTCGCGGGCCGTGTTCAGCGGCGTCTGGCCGCCGAACTGGACGATGATCCCCAGGGGCTGCTCCTTGCGGTAGATCTGAAGCACGTCCTCCAGCGTGACCGGCTCGAAGTAGAGGCGGTCGGAGGTGTCGTAGT
>CAYPJN010000058.1:0-4006 GCA_964411055.1 uncultured Lentisphaerales bacterium
AGCGGCTCATCCTTCCGGCGCTGCTGCTGATGCCCACACCGCCCCCAAAATATTCGTACCCGGTGGTGATGTTATTCGTTATCACGCAATCTTCCACTACACCGCCCTTGCCGCCGATGCATACGCCGCCGCCGATCTGGCCTGGGGCCTCCATCAGACCGTCGGATATCGTTATTCCGCTGATGAAGGCCTGGGGGTCGTTAAGCAGGAAGACCGCGTGTGTCTTGGAGGGTTGTCCGTACACGCGCGTTCGGGACGCTCCGTTACGAGAAGTGATCCTCAGTTCCTTTTCTAAAATGATCTTCGCCACAGTAGGATAGTCGCCGTCGGACATGAGCACCGTCGAACCGGCCAGCGTCCATGCAACGGCATCCTCGAGGTTCGTGGCGGCTGTGGCGGGAGTGGCATACGGCGCAACAGGCGATACGGACACATTGTCCACGTAGTTTGTCAGCGGTGCGACCAGCAGGCATTTCTGCAGCGTGTTTGTCAGCACCTGCGTTCCCTCCCCAGTCACGTTCGTGACAATGAGAGTGATGTCGTAGAGCGCGGGCACATTGAAAACCATGCCGTCTTCGACATCCTCCGAAAGCGCCATCTCGTTTCCGGCCTGGTCGCGTAGTATCCAGCCGTGCGTGGCCTCGGCGGAAACCCCGAAAATAGCCGGAACCAGCGCCGTGCTCTCCCCGACAAATATCGCTGCTGGCTGAGCGACGAATCCGATGCTTATCTGGCTCTGGTCTATTTCGTAGCAGCCGATATCCACGGCATCGCCCGACTTGCGCTGTCCGCCGGCAAGATCCGTTCCGTCCTGCCCCTCGACCTCCGCGCCCTTGTCGCGGAGCGCGGAGCCGGTCATTAGTGTGTAGTCGCCGTTCGCGGCGTCCGTGAAAAGCGGATCCACGGCAAGGCAGGTTGCGTTCGGCGGGGTCGCCGTGCCGACCGCACAGTTGATATAAGCATTGGTGGCGTCGTTGTTTTCACAGTACCAGTCGGGAGCTCCGCGAAACGATGAGCTTGTCGATGTGTTGCCGAATGTGATGCAGTTGATGATCTGCGGCCCGGCTGCCAGGGTGCCGACCCTGTAGATCCCGCCACCCTCGTTGGCCGACAAGTTCGCCGCCACGGTACAGTTGACGAGCCTGCAAGCGCTGCCGCTGGCATACACGCCGCCTCCGACGGACATCGAGGAGCTCCTCGTGTTGACGTTATTAACGATCAGCGAGTTCTGCAGCGTTCCGCCGAAGATGGCCACGCCGCCACCGTACGAATAGTAGATGCTGTCGATGGTGTTATTACTGATGATGCAGTGAGTGGCGAAGGCGGCGGACGAATTCATCCCGAGACCAGCACCTCGCGGGTCATAGCCGGCGTTCTTGTTGCCGTGGATTCTCATGCCCTCTATGCGCCCTCCCTGCGCGCCTATGAGCACGCCGCCGCCGATGGCTGCAGTATAGGTGGGACGCCCGCCCGTCACGGAGAAACCCTTTACGACCGCGCCGGCGTGGTTCACCACAAGCGGGGTGATGCTGGTCTTGTCGAGGTTGGCCTTTAGCGTGGTCTTTTCATGGCCGTTGGTGGCAATCAAAGTGACGCACTTTTCGACCACAATCGTACTGGTCACGTCGTATGTGCCGTCGCCGATCAGAATCGTCGCTCCGTCGCAAGCCGCCTCCAGCGCGTCGGCGATGGAATCCGTGGCGTCCGCTTCCGACGCAAAAGGAAACTTGTGCGCGGCGGTCTCCGACTTGGAGACGTATATCCTGTCCGGCGACACATAAAAGGCGTTGGCGTGTGTATAGACAGGCGCGTAGTCGCCGCCGACCGAGGCCGCGAGCGCAATGCCGTAGTATCCCGGTTCGGTCACCGCGAATGCGGGGTTTGCGACGTTGTATGTCGCCGAACCTCCCGAAGGCTTCGTTATTGTCCAGTCGTATGAAGGCGCTCCGGCCGGCGCGTTGAAAAGGTGGGCGGCAAGCCTTGCGGAGTCACCCTCAAGCAGGCGGGTCTTCTCGATGCGCGCCGCGGCCTTGAAGCCGGATATCCGGGCCTCGTAGCAGCCTATATCCACCGTCCCGACACTGCGCGCCTCTCCGGTGATATCCTTGGTTTCGCCGACGGTCGCTCCCGCATCAATGAGCGGCGAGCCGCCCATAATGGAGTAGTCGCCCGCCGCGGCGTCCGCGAAAAGCGCATCGTTCGTGACGCAGTTGATGCCGAGAGGCACCGGAATCGCGCAGTTGACGAAAATGGAGTCATACGCGCTCTGTCCCGACACGTTCGGCGCCGTCGCGCCGCCCTGGTTGGGGCATACGTTGTCGCGGATGACGGTATTGAATATCCTGACGGAGGAGCTGTTGATGGTCACTCCGCCGCATGAGCCGTACGCGGAAAAATATCCGGCGGAGTTTCCGGCAATCGTGCAGTTCCTGATCACGGCGCTGTTGAGGGCATAGACGCCCGCACCGGAGCGAAGGCAGTAGTTCCCGTAGACGAGGCAGTTCTCCATCGTTCCATTGTTGATATAGACGCCCCCTCCGAGGCTGCCAGAATTGGACGTGCAACGGTTGTTATCTATGATGCAGCGGCTGATCTTGCCGGCCGCGCTTTCGACTTTCACGCCGGCCGACGAACCGTAACCGTGCTGCTGGTAGTTGAAAGCAACACGGCAATCGGCGAGTGTTCCGCCGGCCGCGCCTATCAGCACCCCGCCGGTTCCATAGCTGACGGTCTTGTCGAGCCCGTTGGAAATCGTGAAGCCGGAGACGACCGCGTCCGCGTTGTCTATCGTCAGCACATGCACATTGTTCGCGCCCGTGCGCGCGATCGCCGTGGTGCCGCGTCCGGCTCCGGAAAGGCGGATGCCCTTGTCGACGACCAGCGTGATGGTAACCGCGTAATCCCCGGGAAGGACGTAAACCGTGTCTCCGTTGCTCGCCACCGCCAAGGCATGCTCTATGTTGCGGAACGCGGTATTGGACGAGATGCCGAGGTCGTCGTTGTCGCCCCAGGTAGCCACATAGTATGCGGCGTTGAATACCGGGACCAGGGCATACGGACGGTCGCAGGCGAAGGAGATGCTTGACTGGGTCACATCGGCGATGGATGCGGGCACGTCACCCGACCACCTGGTAAAGGCGAAGCCTTCCGAAGGCGTGGCGGTTATGGACACGGATGCGTCCGCCTCATACCACTGCGAGGTTACACTGCAGCTTCCGCCGTAAACGGGGGTCACGGAAACCAGATACTCGCAGCCGAAGTTCCAGGCCAGCCGCGCCATCAAGCCTGGATGTGAGTATGCGAGAGTGTTGCCGGTTCCGGACATGTATGCTCCCCAGGCCTCCTCCAATGCTTCCCCGTCGTTCGTCGCGACATTGTAGCCCATGCAAATGCCGCGGACGTTGGCGTTGGAGAACGATGCCGAGACGCTGCAAATGAAGTTGGATCCGGTTGCGATCGCTCCGAGATCACCATAGTCCGGAGATGCCTCGCCGTAGTCGTCGGGAACGCCTTTCACAGTCAAGACATCGTTGAAACCGCGTCCGTCGTCGTAGCGGAAGAGCGAGCGGTCGCCGGGGTCGGAGGGGAAGACAAAATCGGCATTCGCCGGAGCGGTTGATCCGCCTTTGACATATCCGAAGCCAATGCAATCATGTATGCCTTCATTGCCGAAGGGTCCGGCGGCGCCGCCGCCGTTATACATGCGCAGCTCGAAACCATACCAGCCAGCATTTGTCGTGATCGAGGCCTTCGCGACATTGTTCCAGGTTGCGTCGTTAATAAGTACCTTGCCGCCAATTTTCAGATACGCGGCGTCATCTATGCCCTCGGCGAACCAGTAGGTCGAGCCGTCGAGATAGATCTGGCCGGTATATACCCAAGTGACATACGACTTCCACAGTTCCGTCGAGGCACTCGTGCTCCCGATATAGTTCGTTGCCACATGCGGGCAGAGATAAGTGTTTGTGACTGACGGATAGCCGGTCGTGTTGAACGCCCCCCCTGA
>CAYPJN010000058.1:4016-10191 GCA_964411055.1 uncultured Lentisphaerales bacterium
CACACCCCCCAAAAGCCCCGCCCGCCATGCCGCATGGGACATGGGCACCGTCACGAATACCCACGCCAGTACCGCGAAACACACTCTATTACGCATGGTCTTCTCCGAGGTCCCAGGTATGAAGCGCAACTCTCCGAGTCCCGAACCGCAGGACTGTGGCGACTCCGCGGTCACGGTCAGCGCTCCGTCACCGACCTGTGAAACATAATGGCATGAAAAACACCTTCAATATATGCGGATTATCCCCATTTGTCAAAAGACTTGTCTTGGCGCCAACCGGCTTGCATCTGAAATAGGAATCTGCAATCCTTATTCATATGGCTTCACGTCTCTCCAGGAGTCTTCCATAACGCGCTTTCGTGTTGCCGTGATCATCAAGACCACAGCCCTCGTGCTCCGCGTGCACCCCTTCTCGCGCACCTCGCGTGTGGTCACCTGGCTGACGCCCGACCACGGCCGCGTCGTCACCGTGATCAAGGGTGCCTGCCGTCCCAAGAGCGCCTTCCTCGGGCAGTACGACCTCGCCATGCGTTGCGAGCTGCTCTTCTACCGCCGCGAACACGGCGGCATCCACATCGCCCGCGAGTGCGCGCCCCTCGCCTGCCGCCCGAGGCTGCGGTCCAACTGGCGCGGCGCAATCGCCGCCGGCTATCTGTGCGAGCTGGTCAGCCGCGTTACCGTCCCCATGATGGCCGCGCCGGCGCCCTTCGACCTGCTTGACCATGCGCTCGATGCGCTGGACGAAGGCGCCAGTCCGCTGCCGACGATCCTGCGTTTCGAGTTCGACCTGCTGGAGGCGCTCGGCCTCGCTCCGGATTTCATGCCCTGCGCCGACTGCACCATCACCTCGGGCGAGCGTCCCTGCCGCTTCCTGCTGCCCTCCGGCCGGCTGCGCTGCGTCCACTCGCGCGGGCACCTGCCGGGCGGCGCCTCGGTAGCCGTCGACGCTGCGGGACTCGCCGCGCTGCGGGCCTGGCAGCGGCCGAATGCCGGTGCCGCGGGCGCGCCCTTTCCCGCCACCTCGCCGGAGGCGCTGACCGTGGTGCGGAGGCTCCTGGGAATGTTCCTGCAATTCCATCTCGATCTTCCCATGACCGCCCGGCAGGCGGCATTCGCGTGGCTGGAGACAGGACGGGAGACATACGATGCATGCACGACGCCTCTGGTTGTATAATTCTTTTCTATTGATCGCGGGAGCGATAATGGCGGGCGCCGCCGGTTGTTCAAAAGCCGCCAGGCAGCCGGACGCCGCGTCCGAGAACGTCCGCGATCCGCGCGCGGTGGCCGTGAGCGTGGACAACCATACGCTCACATGGGGCGAGCTCGGCACGCTTGCCACGAACTACTACATCGAGGAGCGCCGCCGCATGCGTATCCCGGAAGGGCGCGAGGAGGAGGCCCTTGAAGCCTTCCGGCGCCGCGCGGCCAACATCTTCATCTACAAGACGGTCATGCTCGACGAGGCCCGCAGCAAGGGCATCGTGGTGACCGCGGCCGACCGCACCAACGGTTTTGCGCGCCTGTCGCGCACCGTCAGGAAACAGCGCGGCATTTCAGTCGCGCAGTTCTTCAAGGAGTCGCCGTTCGGCGAGGCGCGCGCGCGTCGCGAGTTCGAGGAGGGGCTGCTGCTGGACGTGTTCATCGAGCGGATCATCCTGCCGACCGTCGCCGTCGGCGAGGCCGACATCGAGGCCGAGGCGGCGCGCTGGGCCGCCGAGCGCCGCGCCAGCCGCCAGATGGCCGAGGATATCCGCGGGCGGCTGCTGGCGGGCGGAGATTTCGCGCGGCTGGCGGCCGAACACTCGCTATGCCCCAGCGGCAAGCGCAGCGGCGGCAGCATCGGCCAGCTTGTGCGCGGCAAGAGCTATCCGGCCTTCGAGGCGGCCGCTTTCGGCCAGCCCGTGGGCGAGATCGGCCCGGTGATCGAGACGCCGGCAGGACTGCACATCATCCGTGTCGACGCGCACCATGCCGCCCGGCCGGCCTCCGCGACCGAGCCCGCCATCCCCGAGTCGGTGCAGGCGAGCCATATCCTGCTGCGCACCCGCGCGTCCGGTACGCGCAAGGTGCTGGAGGAACATCTGCGGCAGGCGCGCCTGGCCGACGCCGTGAAGGCCTTCTTCGAGCAGGCGCGCGGCCGCCGTCGCATCGTCAACCTCCTCGGTCAATAGAACACGGAAAGGTCCTTAAGTCGGATCGTCGTGGGGACGGCCCCGAAGTCGCGCAGGTTGAGCGCCGTGCGGTTCAGCTCGACGATCAGGCCGGTGAGCCGGATGGGATAGTCGATCCGCTTGTTGCCGCCGCCGGAGACCCATTGTTCGAGCACCGGTCCGGGACTGTGGTCGTTGAAGAGCGGCGTGTCGCGCAACGGCAGGGCGACATAGGACCAGCCATCGTAGTTGAGCGCCAGGTTGCCGGGCCAGTCGAGGATGTCGCAACCCCATCCGCCCGTGCCGACCGAGCGCCAGACTTCGCCCCCGGCATCCTGAAGCTCGAACATGACCCGGCCCCAGCTTGAATTGCCCCGGACCCATACCCCGACCCCGGCGGGCCTGCCGGACGCCGGCGCGGGGCTGTCAAACTTAAGCGTCGTGTATTCCGTGATGTACTTGCTCGGCACGGGCAGGCTGTTCGTCAGGAGCTCGACTTCGATGCAGGCGCCCTGCTCCGCGTCCGTCACGCTGCGCAGGGCGAAGGTCCCGAGCTGGCGGACCGGCGACTGCAGGGGGTGGGCCTGGGGGGTCTCGAGCGAGGGGTCGGCCACGACCGCCAGCGCGGCGGCATCCCGGAGCGGCGCGACGACGCGCGCGGCGGCGGCGCGGCGCGCGTCGCGGGGGAAGCGGCGCGCGGTCACGCCGACCGACGCGACCGGGTGATCCGAGACGAGGTAGAGGGGCGAGGTGCCGGCGGTCGCCGTCAGCCGGCGGCCGGACGTGGCGCGCGCCGTGCTGTTGCCGAACATCTCGATCTCGGTCACCGTGCCGTCCGCCTCGAAGTCCACCGCCAGGTCGGCCTCGCCGCGCGCGGCCCAGAGGGCGGTGACCTGCCTGCCGTCGGCGCGGTCGAACGCGACGGCGTAGAGCGTGCCGGAACCGGTGGGGATCTGGCGGCGGAAGACGACCCGGTCCATCACGCGCGTGGCGACGGCGTAGCCGACATAGGACGGTTTGGGATAGCCGAACGGTCCGCGGCGCAGCAGGCCGCTGCCGCCCCAGAGCGTGTTGTAGTAGACCGTGCTGCAATCGAACAGGATGCCGGGACCGATGTGCGTGAAGGCGTTGGCCAGGCCGATCAGGGTGTCGCGGACGTACCACTGCGCCTGCTGCTCTTCGCCCATGTCGCGCTCGCAGCGGTAGGTGAACTCGTAGCAGCCGGTGCCCGGAATGTCGCGTCCGGAGAGGGTCCTGGCGGTGTCGCGGGCGATCTGGATGCCCTGCAGCGCCCACTCCTGCAGCTTCTCGGGGATGTAGACCTGCGAGGCCGACTCGACGCCGATGCGGTCGATGTAGTCCGGGTTGCCGCCATGGCGCAGGATCGCGGCGATGCAGGCCGCCGAGCTGCTGGAGTTGCCGACGACCAGCCGGAGCTGCGGATAATACTCGCGGAAGAAGCGCCCCGTGAAGTTGAGCAGGTCGGCATAGCGCTTCTGCGAGGTGACGGTCGCGGGATCCAGCGCGGGATCGACACCGATGAGCTCGAGCGGCACCGTGTTGTCGGGACCGCTCTCGTGGTAGACCAGGATTTCGCGGAGGTGCGGATGGTTGGCCAGGGCGTTGTTGATGGTGGTGCGGGCGGCCGCGTAGAGCGTGGCGGTCTTGGCGCCCGGGGTGGCCGCCTCCTGCGCGAGCTCGGCCGCGCTGGCGAACTGGCCGAAGCTGAAGGGCATGTTGAGCTGATCCTTGTAGAGCGACCAGGCGGCCAGCGACGCGCCGGTCTTGCCGGTCCACCCCACCTGGCGGATGCCCGCCTTGAAGAGGATGGGGCCGCCGAAGGCGAGGTCGGAGGGCGTGTTGTGCGCGCCGTCGAACCACCAGGTGCCGAAGGGGGAGTCGTGCGAAGCCAGGCGCGTGTCGGGCGCGAGGAGGGCGAAGCTGCCGCGGTGGACCAGGTAGGGCCGGCCACCCGCCGCCGCCGTCAGGGAGACCGTCAGCCCGTACCAGCCGAGACGCGGCTGGGCGAGCGGAATCACGAGCGCCGCGGTCTCGCCGGCCGCGGCGAACTGATACGGCGCGGAACCGCGGCCGACCTCGGCACCCTGCAGGTCGGTGATGCGCCACGCGGCGGTGCCGCTGGCCGCGCCGAAGCTCCGGAGGCGGAGCGTGGTCTGCGGAACCTCGCCGTTGTGGAAGACGTTGCCCGGCTGCGACTGGACCAGGTGGAAGCCGACCGGCGCGCGCTCGAGCGTGACACCGAAGATCTGGACGGCGCTGGTCGACTGGGGGTCGGGCTTGGAGGTGTTGTCGAGTTGCTCCAGGTTGATCGAGGGCTTGCCGAAGAACTCGAAATTGAGCGCCGGCTTGTCCATCGCAAGATCGATGATCTCCCCGCTGTCGATCGGCACCTCGACGAGGTAGAGCGGGACATAGACGGCCCGGCCGCTGGCCGGATCACGGGTCTGGACGGAGCCGACCTCGCGGATGCCCCGGGTATCGACCCCGCCGCCGCCGTCCACCATGAGGAGCGTCCCCTGCCAGGGCCCCTTCACCTCCGGGGCGTCGCGGACGACGCGCGGCAGCAGGGCGTAGGTGTCGACGAGCTGGTTGTTGCCGGTGCCGTTCTCGATGTAGTGGGCGAGGCGCGTGGTGAGCAGGGGCGTCTTGGCGGGGTCGGGATCGACCGCGCAGAGCACCCAGGCGCGCGTGTAGGGCACGCCGCCGGGAACGGTGAAATGCAGCTCGGTCAGCAACCCGTTGAAGGGGGAGCGGGCCAGGTATTCGTCGACCTCCAGCGCCCAGTTGCCCTGCCCCTCCCGCGCCAACCCGACATCGCCGCTCTGCTTCCCGCCGGCGACGTAGAAGGGCACGTTGCTGACGACGTTGAATCCCGCCGGCAGGCTGTTGGTCGCGCCGGCAAAGCTCCTGGCCATGCGGAGCGCGCCGATCTCCAGCGGCAGATACCGCGTGGTGTCGTAGGAGACGGACTCGGCGAAGAACCGCCCGATCGACGCGGCGCCGTTCAGCGTGAAGCTGGCGCTCTGGAGCGTGCCCGTGATGCTGGCGACATGACAGCCGTCGAACAGGAGGTTCGCGCCAAAGCCGGTGCGGCGCAGCTCGATCTGGAGCGGGTGTTCCGAAGCCCGGGGCAGCAGGTTCCGGTCGCGGACGATGTCGTTGTAGGTATCCGTGACGCTGTAGGAGGTGCGGTAGCGCCGCATGAGCGGGCGGATGTAGATGTCGAGGGTGCCCTTGTTCGGCACGTTCTCGACGCGGATCACGGCGTCGGGGAACGTGATGCCGTTGTCGGTGGCGTCCCGCGTGCTGAAGTAGAGCGTGTCGGTGGCGCGGCCCGACCAGCCCAGCGCGAGGCTGGCGGTGCGGGTGCCCGCGCCGACGCGCAGCGCGGCGCCGCAGCGGTCCGCGAGGGCCAGCGCGCCCGATCCGCCGGACTGGAACTCGCCCGGCGCAACGGGGACGGGGACGGGCATGATCGCGGTAATGCGGTTGTCGGGCAGGGGCTCGCCCGGATCCTGGATGACGAGGTCGGTCAGGCTGAAGGGAGCATTGGCGTAGCTGGAGAAGTTGATGCCGGCGAGCGGCAGCGGCGGCACGGCCACCCCGGAGAGGACGACGGCAAAGAGGCGGTTGGTGTCCACGGCCACCCGCAACGCGCCATCCTGCACGGTGACGGAGCCGCGGTGCCATTTGGAATCGGCGAGCGAGGCGGGGAAGCCCGCCGACGCGGTGACGGACGCCGGCAGCCCCGCGCTGGTGACGGACAGGGTGGCCGACGCGAAGTCGAGCCGGAGGTCGCCCGTGCCCCCGGCGGGCAGGCCGCTGCGCAGAACCAGTTGAAACCGGCCGCCGGCGGCCAGCAGCTTGAAGCGGAAGCGAATCTCGTAGTTGGTGACGCTGTGGCCCGGCCAGGACTCCGGCAGGAAGGAGTGGAAAATCGGCCCGTCGACCGTCCGCCGGCAGTTGAGTTCGGCGGCATTGGCCCAGATCGGGTCGTTGCCGAC
>CAYPJN010000059.1:0-10084 GCA_964411055.1 uncultured Lentisphaerales bacterium
CGGCAACCGCAACCGGGTGACCGGCGA
Organism: uncultured Lentisphaerales bacterium; assembly: GCA_964411055.1. Classification (GTDB taxonomy): domain Bacteria; phylum Verrucomicrobiota; class Kiritimatiellia; order RFP12; family JAAYLN01; genus JAAYLN01. The sequence goes on from CAYPJN010000059.1 coordinate 28, forward strand.
CGAGAACGTCATTGACGGTAACCGCAACGGCCTGCTCAACGCCGCGCTCGGCGGCATCGTCGGCAGCGGCAACACGATCACCGGCGACGACAACGAGATCACCGGCGACGACAATGACGTGACCGGCGACGACAACACCATCGCGGGCGACTCGAACGACGTCACCGGCTGGGACAACAGCGTCACGGGCGACGACAACACGCTGTTCAACAGCTTCTGGGGCGACGCCTGGCAGAACACCGTGGTCGGCAACGGCAATTCCATCGACGGCGACTACAACAACGTTACCGGCGACGGCAACACGGTCTTCGACAGCTCCGATCTTAGTGCCTATTGGAACACGATCGCGGGCGACGACAACACCATCGACGGTGACAACAACAACGTCACGGGCGACGACAACGAAGTGACCGGCGACAACAACACGCTGTTCAACAGCGGTTCGGGCCTAGCCCAACAGAACATCGTCGTCGGCAACGGCAATTCCATTGATGGCGACTACAACAATGTCACCGGCGACAACAACACGCTCTTCAACAGCACCGACTTCTTTGCCTGGTACAACACGGTCCAGGGTGACGACAACACCATCGACGGCGACTACAACGACGTCACGGGCGACGGGAACAACCTCTTCGGCGACGATAACACGGTCGTGGGCAACCTGAACGGCATCGCCGGCGACCTCAACGACGTGACCGGCGACTCCAACGGCATCCTCGGCGACGAGAACACTGTGGTAGGCAACCAGAACTGGGTGTTCGGCAACGAGAACACGATCGACGCGGGCGACCAGAACTTGATCGTCGGCAACCTGAACGGGGTCAACGGCAACCAGAACTGGGTGTTCGGCGACGAGAACACGATCGACGCGGGCGACCTGAACTGGATCGTTGGCAGCCAGAACGGAGTCAACGGCAATCAGAACTGGGTGACCGGAGACGCGAACACGATCGACGCGGGCGACCGGAACCTGGTCACCGGCAACGCCAACTTCGTCAACGGCAGCGAGAACGCGCTGCTGGGCGACCTGAACACCGTGGTCGGCAACCAGAACTGGCTTGTCGGCAACCAGAACACGATCGACGCCGGCGATCTCAATGTCGTCTACGGGGATCAGAACTTCGTCGATGGCAGCGAGAACACCCTCATCGGCATGTGGCGCCAGGGTCAGTTCTACATCGGCAACAACACCGCCATCGGCGACCGCAACTGGATCGAGGGCCAGAACAACTGGGTCGAGGGCAGCAACTCCGACGTCTTCGGTCTTGACAACAGTATCCAGGGTTCCGACGCCTGGGTGCTCGGCGATGCCAACACCGCCGTCAACGGCGACAACGCCTGGATCGTCGGCGACCGCAACAGTGTGACCGGCCCGGGCGCCTGGGTCTTCGGACAGGACAACGTGGCGGGCGAGGGTTCGACGGCCATCGGGCACGACGCCATCGCCTCCGGGGACTTCGCCATGGCCATCGGCCCCAACACCGCCTCCGGCGACTACAGCTTCGCGGCGGGCTACAACTCGCTGGCACAGGGCGACGGCTCGGTCGCCATCGGCGACGCCGCCCAGGCGCTTTCCGACGGCTCCATCGCGATCGGCGACGGCGCGGTAGCGGCCTCCTCGGTGGCCATCGGCATCGGCGCCCAGGCGCTGGGATACCAGTCCACGGCAGTTGGCGACTATGCCGAGGCCACCGGCTACCAAAGCGCGGCGATTGGCGCCAATAACGACGCCCTTGGAATGTACAGCACAGCGATTGGCGCCAATAACGACGCCCTTGGAATGTACAGCACAGCGGTTGGCATCTACAATTACGCGACGGCGTGGGACAGCACGGCCATCGGCAGCTACAATGATGCAACGGGCTCCGACAGCACCGCCGTTGGCAACGACAACGATGCCACCGGTGACGGCAGCACGGCGGTCGGCGACGCGAACCTCGCCGCGGGCGACTACAGCTCGGCGATGGGTTCCTTCAACGAGGGCATCGGCTACGAGAGCGTGGCGGTCGGTCACGAGAACATCGCGGTCGGCGACTACAGCGCGGCGGTGGGCACGTACAACCAGACCTACGGTGTGGAGGCCGCGGCGGTGGGCGTCGAGAACTTCGCCATCGGCGACTGGAGCGTCGCCATGGGCTCGTACAACGAGGCCTGGGGCGAAGAGAGCGCGGCGGTGGGCGTCGAGAACTACGCCGTCAGCGACTACAGCGCGGCCATGGGTTCGTACAACCAGACCTACGGTGTGGAGGCCGCGGCGGTGGGCGTGCAGAACTTCGCCATCGGCGACAACAGCACGGCCATGGGCTCGTACAACCAGGCCTACGGTGTTAACAGCGCTGCGATAGGCTTCGGGAACTTCGCCATCGGCGACAACAGCTTCGCGGCTGGTTCCGGGGCACAGGCTCAGGGCGCTGGTTCTGTGGCCATTGGCAACGGGGCGGTCGCCGGCGGGGACAACAGCGTGGCCATCGGCAGCGGCAGCGTGGCCGCCGAGGACAACACCGTCAGCGTCGGCGCCCCCGGATCCGAGCGTCGCGTGACCAACGTGGCGCCGGGCGAGAACGGAACCGATGCGGTCAACGTGAATCAGCTCAAGAAGGTCCAGCGCCAGGTCAGTCGCAATGCGGCCAACATCGCCAGGAACCGCACGATGATCATGGAGAACCGCGCGGCGATCGGCGAACTGGACGAGCGCGTGCATGAGTACCGCGACAAGGCCTACAGCGGTGTCGCGGCGGCGGCGACGCTGGCCACGCTGGCGACGCCCTCCGCTCCTGGCAAGACGGTGGTCAACGCAGGCGTTGGCTTCTACGAGAGCGAAGGCGCGCTGGGCGTGAACGCGACCCACCAGCTCGGCATTGGCAAGCTCGCCGAGAAGCGCGTGTTCGTCAACGCCGGCGTCGCGGTCTCTACCGAGGAGACGGTTCTTGGGCGCGCCATCGCGGCGTTCGAGTTCTAAGAAGATGTCGGGCGGAAACGCCAGGTCGAAAGGGTTGTCCCCGCTGGGGGCAACCCTTTCCCTTTTACTAGCGGCGGCAGCTGTGGCTGCCGCCGCGGAGCCGCTAGTCGCGATCAGGTTCGAGGGGGCGCTGCCCTTTTCGAAAGACAAGGCGCGCGAGCTGGCGGCCTTGCCGGTGGGGACGCCGTTGGACGACAAGGCGGCGGAGGCTGCGGCCGCCCGCATCCGTGACGCGTGCCGTCGCCGCCACTATCCTCAGGCGCGCGTGGAGTGGCGCCGGGAACCCTTGCGCGGGGGCCGTCAGAACCTATCGCTACGTATCGACAGGGGCCGCCAGGGTCTTATCAAGGAGGTGCGCTTCAGCGGGCGACGGGTGCTTGGCGCGCGCGAGTTGCGGAGCGTTGTCCGCGTGCACCCACGGGCTGGTTTCTGGTCGAGCTGGCTGGGGCAGGACGCGGTTATGGATGCCGACCTTGCCAATGACCGGATGGCGCTGGTCGACTGCTACCATCGGAAGGGACATGCCGCCGCCGAAATCGGGGAGCCGGTGATCGAGTGGATCGGGGCGCTCCGGGGATTCCGGCTGACTTGGCCGATCCTGCATGAGGGGCCGGTATACGAGGTGGGGTACATACGGCTGGATGCCGAAGATCTGCCGTCCGAGGCGCGGCTGCGGCGTATCATCGGAATGAATGCCGGCGAGCGCTTCGAGCGCCGCCGCGTCCAGGAGGCGGTGGGGCGGTTTGAAGCTTATTACCATGACCAGGGGCATGCCTTTGCCTCGGTTGTGGCGCAGGAGGAGTGGAACGAATCACAGGCGCGGATTGATCTCCTGTTCAAGGCGAAGCCCGGGACGAAACCGGTGCTGCGGCGGATACTGATCTCCGGCAACACCAACACGGCGGACCGGATCATCCTGCGCGAGATTCCGGTGAAGCCTGGCCAGCGCTTTGACGCGGCCGCCGTCCGCGAGGCGCTGGAGCGGCTCTCCGCGCTGCCGATGTTCGCGTGGGTGGCGGTCAACTGCCGGGGCGCGGGCGATCTGCCCTATTACGACCTGGTTGTCGACGTGGTCGAGCGCAAGACCGGTCGCGTTGAGGTGGGGGTGGTATACGGGGAATCGGAGGGCGCGGCGTTCCAATTGAAAGTGACCGAGAAGAGTCTGGCTTTGGGGCCGCCGTTCCGCGGCGAGGCCCTGCAGGGAAGTCTCGGGTTGACGCTGGGATCGGAGGCCATCCGTGGCGACGCATCCTTCAGTAATCCGCGCCTGTTCGATACCCGCTGGAGTTTCGACATCCAGGGCTATTACGAGGACAGCCAGACAATCAGCGACTATTACGACCAGCGGACATACGGGGTCAATCTGCTCGTCAACCATCCGCTTGGGCGGCACCAAATGCTCTCCACGGGTTATGCGTTCGCGGGGTATGAGATCTACAACCTGGACGAGACCGCCGCGCCGCTGCTCCAGCCGTCGCTGGTGACGAACCAGGAACTGCTTGTTACCTCCTGGATTCTCGCCTGGAGCATGGATTATACCGACCGCCAGATCAGGCCAACCCGCGGGCTGCGCCTGCGCGGCAGCGTCAGCTTGGGGAGCCAGGCGCTGGGCGGCGACACGGATGTCGTCCAGACCGAAGCCGGCGCCAGTCTATTCCTGAGTCCCTTCTTCCGCCATGTGATTAGTCTCCGCGGGGGTGTGAAGAGTTTGGATCCGTATGGCGACACGGACGAGGTAGCGCTGCCGTTGCGGAGCTTCCTTGGAGGAAGCCGCGACTTGCGAGGTTTCGAGTATCACTCCGTCTCCCCGCTGGACGAGGTCGGCCGTCCCATGGGTGGCCAGAGCGCCTGGTGGGCCACGGCGGAATACCGCGTGCCGCTGATGCGCTGGCTTGATCTCGCGGTCTACTATGATGTCGGCGATGTGAGCATGGAATCCTATGCCTATTCGGGCGATGGCCCTGTGAGCAACTGGGGTATCGGCGTGCTGATCCAGGCGGAAGAGTTTCCCGTTAGGTTCGACTTTGCGACGCCCATCAAAACCCTCGAGGGAGACCGTCAGAACGAGAAGGGGAAGCCACACTTCTCATTCTCGGCGGGATACCGGTTCTAGATTTTGTCTTAGGAAGATGAACATGAAGCGACTTCGGAGTTCGGTTGCGATGCTGTGGATCCTGGCCATGCTCGGTTGCCAGACCGGGCGCCATGCGTTCCCCGGGACGCCGAACACTCTGGTCCGGAAAGGCGAGGAGGTTTTCACCTTCGCCATCCATTCCGATCCTCAAGGCGCCGAGGTCTTCGTTCCGCTGCAGGCGGGTGGCGAGCGGCGGCTGGGCACGACGCCTTTGAATCTCACGGTCCGGATGGCGCGTGGCCGCAAGAAGGGTTTCGGCGCCCTGCTGGGCAAGGGCGACTGGCAGGCCTTCGTACAAAACGACTCCCCCTTCGTTTTCAGTTCAAATCATGATTTCGTCTCCCTCAGGATACCGGAACTGCGTCTGCGGAAGAACGGCTACGAGCAGGAAACCTTCACTGGCTATTGGGCCTTTCCCGAAAGCCTGAAACAGAGCTTATCCGCGTGGAAATCGGTTCCGGTCGCCAGACGATACCAGCAGACGGTCGTCTTCAAGACCCCGACATCCAAGCTTGCCGCTACTACCGTCACGATCGACTGCGCCACCGGCGCCGCTAAGATCCAGGCGCTTGATGCAAAGGGAGGCGCTGGAACGACCGCCGGCACGACGCCCCTGGCGTGCATGATCGGCTTCGCACCCGTGCGTTCCGATGACGGCAACATAGTTAATTGGAGGATCTGGGCCGACAAGCATAAGGATCTCTGGGAAACCGCCCCGAACGGGGATCTCTTCCTGAACGCCGTCCTTGAACGCGAGGGCTATGCGCCTGAGAAAGTGAGACGCCGGATCTGCAATTTCAAGGATCCGCCTCCGGAACAGCAGACGACCCAGTTCCAGATGATCCGTCCCACCAAGCCCGAAGCCCAGTTCACGCTGACGCTGAATTCGCTGCCCACGGAGGCGTCCGTCTATGTCCTGAATGCTGATGGCTCCCTGGGCAGGGAGTTTGGGAAAACACCGCTGGAGTTCACCGTCGGTATGGCCCAGGAGAGCGTCGAGGATGTACCCGGTACTTATGTCCACAAGGACTGGCGCCTCTGGGCTCCCGTAGGCCTCGTGCGGTGGGATGTCCTGGAGAATGGGGCGCTGGCCGTCAAGCTGACCTGTGCCGTCTACAAGGATGGCTTTGCCGTGGAGAACGTCGTTCACCCGATCTTCGAGCTGCAGCCGGGCAGACCCTTTCCCCTGGGCCTGACCCTGACCGTCCCGCTGCCCAGCGCAGAGCAGGCCGCCGTCCGCGAATCGCACCGTCTGCAGCAGGAGCGGATCATGTCGACGGCGGATGCTCTCGAGCAGCCGCGCAGTCCCACCCGGGTCTGGCAGGCACCGCCGCGGCCCGAACCCGTGGCGGCACCGGAGAGCCGGATGGAAGATGGTGCGCCCGCGCAGGCGCCGCGCCGGAGCTGGTGGGGACGGCTCTGGCACCGCGACGGTAGCGACACGCGCGACCAGGACGACGAGTAGCATACCCCGCCGCCTTCGGTCGCAGGCGGCGGCAGGGTGCAGGGAGGGCGGCTACTGGCCGCCGACGCGGCGGGCGTCGAGGTAGTCGCGGCGCAGCCGGGCGACGAGGTAGTCGATGTTCATCCACTCGACGGCGGCGTTCTCGAAGACTTCCGCCACCTCGGCGTCGCTCATCCCGGCCTTCACCTTGGGCAGGTAGCTGCCCAGGCGCGTCTGCAGCGGCTCGATCACTTCCTGGAAGAAGGTCTGGTCGCCGAGCTCGGGATCCTGCCAGATCTCCAGGTAGCCGTTACGCGAGCTGAGCGCCTGGCGGTAGACACGGGCGGCGGCGGGCAGCAGGCGCCGCTGGATGGCCAGGCGGTTGGCGGGCGTCAGGTTTGCGAACACGAGGGCGCCGAAGCTGGAGCGGTTGTGCACCGACTTGCTGCCGCCCCAGGTGCGCCCGCCCTTGTCCCAGTGGCAGACCTCGAAGTCCCACACGCTGCCGTCCGCCGGCAGGCGGTTGAAGTAGGCTGTCCAGGAGACCCGGATCAGGGTGGCGACGCCGTCGTCGTAGAAGCGGTGGGTGATGGCGATGTTGTTCTTTTCCAAGCCGAGCTGACGATAACCCGCGTTGTCGTACTGGGTGTTGAAGACCGAGGACTGGCCATTCGGCGGGAAGTCGACGAGGAAGCAGTCATAGGGCTCCTCGGCCCCCGCCGCGAGATAGATCTCGTAGCCGCCGAGCCCCTCGAAGCCGGCCTCGATGGCGCGGGCCTTCGCCGTAGGGGCGAAGAGGTAGATGGCCACGCCCTCATCGTCGCAGAGCGCGGTGAACTCGGTCGGCTTGAGGCTGCCGTCGCCGCCCGTGACCTGGCGCCCGGTGAGGTTGGCGTCGGTATCGAGCAGGAACTGCAGGTTGTCGCCGTACTTGCGATCGAGACGCGCACGGTTGGCGGCGTTGCGGAAATGGGCCGAATCGCGGAACTCGGCCACGGTCTTGGGGGCGTTGACGACGAAGGGACAGGCAAGCGAGGGCCGCGCCGCGGGGACGAGCATCTTGTCACGCTCGGCATGCAGCGCGCGGGCCGTCGCGAAGTGGCGCACGCCCATGGCGGTGCGGGCGCACGCGAGCAGCGCCTCGGCCCGCGCGACCTGCCCGGTCTTGAGCAGGGTGTCGGCATCGAGCGCGCCGGTCACTTGCTTGAGGGCCTCGGCGACCCGGTCGCGGGACTCGATGACGAGGCGGTTGAGCGTGGCGCGCGTGCGCACCGCGGGCGGGGTGTTGGTGTCCACCAGCAGCGCCTTGCACTGGATCAGCGCCTGCTCCGCGTCGCCCTGGCGGATGAAGGCCTCCATCAGCTTTCCGTCGGGCGGCGGGGCTTTCTGGCCGGGTTGGGCGGCGAGGATTCTGGCGAGGCGGTCGGCGTGCCATTTCTGGAAGGCGGGTTCGCTGGAGATCGACGACCTGACAAACGGGTGGCCCTGCATGTGGCGGAGCATGTCGGCCTCGATCGCGGGATACTTGTCGAGGCGGGGCTCGACGGTTTTTTGGAATGCCGCCCAGGGCTGGTCGCTCATCATCGCGATCATCGTGCGGAGCGCCTCGCTCTGCACGCGGGCGTCGGGGCGCTCCTTGGCGGCTTCGGCGGTCAGGATGGAGTCATAGTGCTTCAGCGCCTCATCGGTCTGGCCGTTGTCGCGGAAGGCGTTGGCCAGGCGCATCGGGTCGGCGGGGAACTTGTCCCGCATCAGGGCGATGGCGGCCTCCGCGCCCTTCAGGCGGCGGGTGATCTCCAGCATGCGGGACTCGATCGCCCGGCGCCGGTGGATATGGAGGTCGGGGCGCCAGAGCGACGTGTAGAGCGGGAGGGCCTGTTCGAACGCCAGTTGCCGGTAGAGGGCGTCGGCCTGGTTGCCGACGGCCGTCTCGCGCTCCTCGTCCGTGAGTCCGGGCAGCGCCGCGGCCTCTTTCAGCACGGCGTTGGCGCCATCGACGTCCAGCTTCTCCAGCAGGCAGTTGGCCAGGTCGCGGTAGGCCGCGATCTTGTCGTTGTTCGAGATTCCGGGCAGGGCGAGGATCTGGCGGTGGATCTCCGCGGCGGCATCGATGCCTTTGGTGAAGTAGCTGGCGAAGGCCCCCTTGAAGTTCTCCCTGAAAAGGGCGTCGGCACTGGCCCGGAGCGCCGCGATGCGCACGCCGGCCGGCGCCTCCGCCACGGCGGCGGCCTGGGCGAGGAACTGGTGGCCCGCCCCGGCCAGGTTGCGGCCAAGGTAGAATTGGCCGAGGCCAAGCAGCGCCTGGGCGCGACCCTCGGGGTTCAGGTCGGCGGCGGCCAGCACCCGTGCAAAGGCGTTGGAGACGGCGGCGGGGTCGCTGTTGCGGTCGCGGGCGAGCCGCTGCGCGTCCGCGACGAGCTCGCGGGTGGCCTCGCCGGGCGCGGACGCCGCGGGGTCGGCCGCCCGCAGGAGACCGGCGCCGGACAGGAGGATCAGGGCGATGCAGAGCGTCTGTTTCATGGCGGTGGGTTTCCTTCCAATCAGCGCAGGGCGAGAAGCTTGAGAATGTGTTCGGTCATCTCCGCGCGGACGACCTCGAGATCCATCTCGGCGGGCTTGAGGAGGGCGAGGTACTGCAGCGCCTTGTTGGCGGTCAGCTTGCGCTCGGTATCGCCGGAGGCCACCGCCTCCCGCGCGAGCAGCTTGAGCTGCGTGGCGTAGCGCATGTCGTCGACGCCCTCGCGGAAGCCCTCCCACTGCAGCGTGTCGACCATGCCGCCGCGGTTGTACATCGCGACGACCATCGGCTTGTAGGTGTCGTTGCGCAGATCGTTCCAGCTCAGCAGGTCGAACTCGTAATTGTAGACGAGGCTCAGGTTGCTGAAGTAGCCGAGCAGCCCGTGCTGGCGGCGGAAGAACTGGGGATTCTCGGGGCCGGTATGCTGCGCGGCGTAGAAGCCGACGTACTTGTCGCCGATCTCGTTCCACGGACGGATCCGCTCGTGGGCGTCGGGGGCGCCGCCCATCGGGTAATAGCCATAGGTGTAGCCGCCCTTATAGAGCAGGGCCTCGTGGCCCGCACAGCCGATCCGGATGCCGTAGTCGTGGTAGTACTTGTAGAAATTGCGGTGCGCGGCGACGAACGCGGTGCCCTGCTCGTCGCCGTAGCCGCAGAGGAGGTCGGTATGGCCGAGCACGCGCTGGTAGAACTCGGCGCATTGCCGCGCGCCCGCCTTGGCGGCCATCAGGTTGTCGAAGCTCATGCGCCCACCGAAGTTGAGCCCGTACCAGGGGGCGAAGCTCGTGGCCTCGAGCAGCGGCTTTGTCGTGAAACCGTGCTTCCGGATGATCGCGAGGCTCTCCTCCGTCTGCTCGACCGACGAGGGGTGGGTGATGCCATGGTGGCGAAGGTTGACGAGGTAGTCGTCGTATTTGCGCAGGGCCGCGGCGCGATCGCACTGGTGCAGGTCGGCGATCCGCGAGAGCGAGAGCCCGCCCATGAAGGAGATGATCATCT
>CAYPJN010000060.1:0-10032 GCA_964411055.1 uncultured Lentisphaerales bacterium
CCCGCCCGCTCCTCCATGCGCCCCCCGCGCGCCCCCCTGTGGCTAGCCGATTACGAATATACGCGATATACGCGATTTGGGCTGGCCGGGGTCGTGACCTCGTGAACCGACGTGCCGCAAGATTCCCGCGATCCACTTTTGCTATTGTTGTCCAATATGAAACATGCATCGCTGTTAGCCTTGGCGCTACTCGGCGGCGCCTCGTTGTCGGCCGTCCTGCGCGCGTCCTCTACGCCTGGAGCAAAAATCCCGGCGTGAACGTCGTCAACGCCCTCGGCTTCCCGCTACTGCCCTTCCGGGCGGATCTCGCGGACTAGACGGCGGATTCGGTTCGCAGGCCAATCGGGAACTCAGGAAAGCAGGAAGGGGCGCGATTTGCTCATCAATTTCCTGATTTCCCTGCCGCCAGCGGGCTACAGGAACCGGGTGACGGTCAGCGCCGCGATGACCGGCGCGAAGAGCGAGCTGACCAGCGACATGACCGTGATCAGCGTGTTGATCGAGGGTCCGGCCGTGTCCTTGAAAGGGTCGCCGACCGTGTCGCCGACCACCGCCGCCTTGTGGGCCTCGGAGCCCGGGCCGCCGTGGTGGCCGGCCTCGACGTACTTCTTGCCGTTGTCCCAGAGGCCGCCGGCGTTGGACATGAAGAGCGCGAAGATGACGCCCGTGAAGATCGAGCCGCCGAGGAAGCCGCCCAGCGCGTCGGTACCCAGCAGCAGGCCGACTGCCAGCGGGACGATCACGGCGATGACCGCCGGCAGGATCAGCGACGAGAGCGCGCCGGCGGAGGCGATCGAGACGCAGCGCGCGTAGTCGGGCAGCTCGGTGCCCTTGAGGATACCCGGCTTGGCGCGGAACTGGGCGCGGATCTCCTCGATCATCAGGAAGGCGTTCTTCGTGACCGCCAGCATCAGCAGGGCAGAGAAGACCGGCGGACAGGTCGCGCCCAGCAGCACGCCGGCCAGCACCAGCGGCCGCTGCAGGTCGATGTTCAGCGGAATCCCCAGCGCCCCCAGCACCTCGCCGTAGGCCGCGAAGAGCGCCAGCACCGTGAGGGCGGCCGCGCTGATGGCGAAACCCTTGGTGATCGCCTTGGCCGTGTTGCCGGCCGAATCGAGCGTGTCGCAGCGCTCGACCACCTCGTGCCCCATGTCCGACATCTCGGCGATGCCCTTGGCGTTGTCGACGATCGGCCCATAGGCGTCGGCCGATACGATCACGCTGGTGATCGAGAGCATGCCCACGGCAGCGATGCCGATGCCGTAGATGCCGCTGATGCCGTAGGCCTCGGCGGCGAAATAGGCCGCCAGCGTGGCGCCGGCGATGCCGATGATGCTCGGCAGGATCGAGATCAGGCCGTAGCTGAGGCCGGTGATGATCGTGATGGCGGAGCCCGACTTGGACATCGCGGCGACCTGCTGCACCGGGCGGCGCTCATCGTTGGTGAAGTAGTCGGTGCAGAAGCCGATCAGTACGGCGATCACCAGGCCGGAGATCGTGGCGATCAGCACGCCCGTGTTGAATCCGCCGAGCACATTGAGGAGCGTGGCCAGCACGGCGAAGATGACGCAGGTGATTACCGTGCCGTTGTTCAGCGCCGCGCCGGGCTTGCCGTTGCGGCCGACGCGCACGAACTGGATGCCGATGAAGCTCGCAAGCATGCCGACGGCGCAGAGCACGAGCGGAAACACGACGTAGAAGCGCGGATCACCGTCGCCCCCGGCCGTCTTCCCCACGCTCACGCCGAGGATCATCGCAGCCACGGCGGAGGCCACGTACGAGTCGAAGATGTCGGCGCCCATGCCGGCCACGTCGCCGACGTTGTCGCCGACGTTGTCCGCGATCACGGCCGGGTTGCGCGGGTCGTCCTCGGGAATGCCGGCCTCGACCTTGCCGACCAGGTCGGCCGCAATGTCGGCCGTCTTGGTGAAGATGCCGCCGCCGGCCTTGGCCAGCAGCGCCATGGCCGACGCGCCCAGCGAGAATCCCAGGACGATCTCGGGATCGCCCGTAAGCAGATAGATTGCCGAGATGCCGATCACGGCGGTGCCGACCATGGCCAGGCCGAGCACGGCGCCGGCGTAGAAGGCGACCCGGAAGGCCGGGTTAAGTCCCAGCTTGGCCGCCACGGCCGAACGCAGGTTGGCCCGCACCGCAATGCTCATGCCGAGGTAGTTTGTTAGGCCCGAGCAGAGCGCGCCCCCACAGTCTGGTAATCCCACCACCTGACGCCCCGCCGGTCGACGAGCGCATGTGCCTTGACCGAGGCGAGCATGTCGAGGCTGAAGATCAGGCCGATGGCCACGCCCAGCACCGCGACAAGCACCGCCAGCGTGCCGTAGAGCTTGGCGAGATAGGCGCGCGCACCCTGCTGAATGTACCCGGCGATAGCCTGCTCGCGTTCGCCCCCGGCATCCTGGCGGTTGACCCAGGCATAAAGGAATAGCGCATAGCCGAGAGATACGACACCGAGACCAATGGCCAGATACAGCCACATGTTTATGGACATAGCGTGACCTGCGTAATGCTGACGCCAGAAGGCGTCCATCCGGCAGGGTCGCGCGGGGCGGCCTTTCCCCCCGTCGGCGCCAAATATCGCCCCTGAAGCGTCGCAACGCGTTGGAATTATGCGGAAGAGCCGCCGCCAAAACAAGCAAATTGTTGTTTTTGGTCTGCCGAGCTACCAGACCTCGTCGGCAGCAGGAGGCCGGGGAGGTTCGGGAGGCTGAGGCGCCGGTCTGGCCGGCCGGGCCTCGTCGTCCGGCGTGCCCGCCCTCGGCGCCGCGGCGGGTTTGACAGGCGCCGCGGTTTCCGCGGCCGGCGGCGCCGAAGCGGGTGGCGGTTCCTCTGGTTTCCGGGCCGGGGCGCGGAGGAGTTCGAGGGCGGCGGTCCGCAGGGCGGACGCATCGCCCATGTCTCCGAGCTGGTGTGCAAACGCCGGGCTCAGCAGGCTCTCGTCGAGGTTGCGCCGCAGCGCCGTGCTGATCACGCGGGCGGCCTCAGCAGCCGAAAAAGCGCCCGTGGCCGGCAGGGGACGGTCGGCCAGCAGGAGCATCAGGGCGGCCAGTGAGCCATTGGGTCGCGTCATCCCCATGAGGGGGCGTCCCAGCCGGCCCGCCAGATCGCCGAGCACGGCCTGCTCGGCTGCGACGTCGCGCATCCCGGCCTGTCCGCTGCAGCCGGCGGCGATCACGGGGGCCAGGGCGTTCAAAAAGGCCTGTCCTGACGGCGACGCTGCATCTCCCAGCGCAACCACGACACCGCCGCCCAGCACATAGTTTGACAGGCGGATGCGGAGCGCGGCATCGTCCAGTCCCTCCGCCGAGCCGTTGAGGAACAGGGCCGGCGACGCGATGCCGAGCAGCAGATCGTCGGCGGCCAAATCCACCGTGGTGTGATGCCAGTCCACTCCGGTCTGCTCGGCCAGCTCGTCCAGGACGATATCGGGAATCCGTGTCGGCCGCGGTTCGGTGGCCAGTGTCGATGTCAGGAACGGAGGGTGCCCTCCCGAGAGCAGAAACAGAAGCGCGTGACAGGTCGCCAGCGCCGGCCGGTCGCCCGCGTAGACGCCGGAGTAGGAGTAATGGGGATGTCCCCAGTTGAAGCGGACATGCGCAACGCCGCGGTTCATGATCTTCTGGCGGTCGCCGCGGTCAAGCTTGGGCAGCGACTCAATGCAAGCCTGCATGCTGGTGGGCATGATGTTCACGCCACCGCGGATGTTCCAGGCGCCATTGGTGTGCTGGCTCGATACCAGTTCGAAGGCCATGCGGGCCCATTCGCCTTTCATCTCACGCCGGCGCGTTCCCGGAGCGTCGCAGGCCACTGCGCCGAAGCAGTAGGCCTCGCACGGATCGACCCGCCCGCCGACCACGTCCCGGGCGGCGCGGTCCGGCAGAGCGCCGACCTGGCGGCGCGCGGCCCCGAGGCCGGCGGCAAAATTGGCCCGGAAGCGTCCCAGGGCCTTTTCGAAGCCCACGATCCGGCCGATCTCGACCAGGGCGGCATAGCCCTGAAGGGTGGTCAGCGGCGTTTGCGGCGACGGCAGCGGGCTGAAGCTCTTGGGATCGACCGGAAGGCCCGGCATCATCTTGGCCATCTTGTTGAAGGCGGTCACGGGCTGATGCAGGATGCAGGCGTGCCAGTCGCCCGTGCGCAGTTGGAGGTTCTTCAGCGCATTGGCGGTGCGCGCCAGAATGGCGTCGGCCTGTTCCGCCCGTGGCACGCCGGTCGCGCCTTCCATCTTCGGGCGCCAGGTCTCCCGGGGCAGGCACTTGGCATCCGCCGCCTCGCGCAGGGCCAGCAGGGTCAGCGTCGTGCTCTCGAGGTCCGCGGATGTCTGGTTGAAGATGTAGCGCGGCAGTCCGGTCACCCTGATCTTCTGGAATTCCTCCTCGCCGACGTCTATATACGGCGCGTCGATCTGGTCAAAGGCCAGTGCGAGCATGGCGATGCGTTTCATGTTGCGTTGGAAGAAGAGCAGATCGTTGGCGGCATCCGAGGCCGCCAGCGCCCGCGTGCGGCTGTCGGGCTTCTCCTTGGCGGCCAGGGCCGTTTTGGCCTGCCGGGCCGCCAGATCCTGTTCGTGCTGGTAGGCCGCGGCCAGAAGCGGAATGTTGATGCAGGCCGGTCCCCACAAGCCGCGCGCCGCGCCGTCGAGAATCTGGCCATCCAGCAGCTTCGAGGCGCAGGCGTTTGCCGCCTCCCGGGCCGTCTCGTCCGGCCAGCGCGACAAGCCGGCCGTCAGCCAGGCGAGATCCCAGGTGGCGTCGGGCACCCCGTAGTCTTTCACCAGCCGTATCAGCCCTTCGGCCAGAATCGACAACACCGGTTCCTGCGGCGACACGCCGGCCTTGAGCAGGGCGTAGAGGGCCAGCGCGTTCTGGCCGATCGCGCCGTGTGGCCAGAGGTCGGGCCCCGTCTTGTCATAGACGGGCACCTGCACCTCGCGGACGATCGGCCCGTTGACGTCGCGGAACATCTGTTTCGGGCCGCCATCGGGGTCGATGACACGCTTGACTCGGCGGCGGGTGACGGGTTGCAGCGTGCGGGCGGACTGGGAATCGGCGCCCGGCCGGCGCTCGTACACGGTATAGCTTTCGTATTCGTAGAGCGGCGTGGATCGCTCGGAATAGCGCAGCACCTGATTGGTGTAGCCGATCAGCCGGTGGGTGCGGATCGGCGGAACTACCCATCCGTTGGCGTCCGTCGCCGCCCGGTTGGTCAGAAAGGCGACGCCCTGGGCCACGCAGGAGCGCACGGCCCACTGCAGGGCAACGGGGTCAAGCTGGTCGGCGGGCGGCACGATGACCGCCCGGGGAGGCACAGGCGCCGTCTTCGGCGCGGGTGCCGCCAACGCCGCCGATACGACCATTAAAACGGCGGCGGCAGCTCCAAACGTCAGCTTAATCATGACAGTCTCTGTGTTGCGTGTAAGAACGGCGCGCCGGAAGAAGTCCGGTCCGCAAATCTTTTGATTATTGTACGGGCGGCATCCTGAGGAGTCAACGGCGGATCAGCGCGGTGCCGCTTCCTTTTGACATCGTCGGTAGTTTGTATGATGATGTGTTCCGTTTTCACGAGAAGGATTCTCAAGGAGCGTGACTGCCCAACGTTCCTGTTCAGGGTCCATGGAGACAATCTATGATTAAAGAAGCCACCATCGTGATGATCCTGGGTATGGGCACCGTTTTTATGGTGCTGCTGGCCCTGCTGGGGCTTATGACGCTCGGCGGACGCCTGGCGCTCAGGTTCGCCCGCCGGCCGCCGCATGATGCGCCCCCCGGAGATTCCTCTGGAGCTGCGGCAACGCCCGCCGCCCCCGCCGGCGGCGCGCCGCAGGAACGCGTGGCCGTGGCCGTGGCCGCCGCGCGGCAACACCGCGCGCGGCGGGAAAGGGGCGTGAAGGCATGAAGCGCGCAAACATGACACCTCTGCGACTGGCGCTTTGTTTGGGACTGCTGCTGGCGACGGGTTCCTCCCTGGCGCGCGCGCAGGCGCCCGCGGCCCCTGACTCTCCAGTGACTGCAGCCGCGTCCGGCGGCGACTTCCGTCCGGCGGAGGCCAACGACGACCCGGCGCCCGCGCCGCAGCCCGCGCCCGCGTCCGACGATGCGATCTCGCTGCGCGGCGGCATGCGGAGCATCGCCGCCACCACGGGGCTGGCGGCCTTCCTGGACAACCAGTGGGGCGCGGCCGTGATGCTCGGCGTCGGACTGCTGCTGCTCTACCTGGGCGTCGCCAAGGGCTTCGAGCCGCTGCTGCTGGTGCCCATCGGCTTCGGCTGCCTCTTCGTCAACGCCCCCTTCGCCGGCATGGGCGCGGAGCATGGCCTGCTGGGACTGATCTACAACGCCGGCATCGAGAACGACCTGCTGCCGCTGCTGATCTTCATGGGCATCGGGGCGATGTCCGACTTCAGTCCGCTGCTGGGCAGCCCGCGTGTCGTGCTGCTGGGGGCCGCGGCGCAGTTCGGCGTCTTTGGCACGCTGCTGGGCGTGGTGCTGCTCAACAGCCTGCCCGGGTTCGCCTTCACCCTCAAGGAGGCCAGTGCCATCGCCATCATCGGCGCCGCCGACGGCCCGACCTCGATCGTGGTCGGCCGGCGCTTCGCGCCGGACATGATGGGATCGATCGCCGTCGCGGCCTACTCCTACATGGCCCTCGTGCCCCTCATCCAGCCGCCCATCATGCGGCTCCTGACCACCCCGCACGAGCGCCGCATCCGCATGCGGCAGGAGCGCGAGGTCTCGCGCCTCGAGCGCCTGCTCTTCCCCGTCCTGATCCTGCTGGTCTGCATCGTCTTCCTGCCCGCGGCGGTGCCGCTGATGGGCTCCCTGGCGCTGGGCAACTTCATCCGCGAGTGCGGCGCGGTCGAGCGCCTCTCGCACGCCATGCAGAACGAGATCATGAACATCGCCACGATCCTGCTGGGGCTGGGCGTCGGCATGCAGCTCGACGCCGTCAAGTTCCTGCGCCCGGCCACGCTGGGCATCATCACGATCGGCCTCGTGGCCTTCGCCCTCGGCACGGCCGGCGGCGTGATCTTCGCCAAGGTAATGAACCTCTTCTCGCCGCGCAACCCTGTCAACCCGCTGATCGGCTCGGCGGGCGTCTCGGCCTTCCCCATGGCCGCGCGCGTCTCGACGCGCCTGGCGCTGGAGTACGATCCGCAGAACGTGCTGCTGATGCACGCCATGGGCGCCAACGTGGCCGGGCAGATCGGTTCGATCGTCGCCGGCGGCGTGATCCTGGCCATCTTCCGCTAGGCGCGCCTCAGGCGCTGAAGAGGCGCCGCAGCCCCGGCGGCGGACGGCACGGGCGGCGCGTCGCCGCGTCCACGAAGGCCAGCACCGTGCGGCCCGTCGCCAGCGTCGCGCCGTCCTCGCTGAGCACCTCGTAGTCGAAGGTCATGCGCGCCCCGGGCGGCTCCGCGACACGCACCACGACCGTCAGAAGGTCGTCGTAGCGCGCGGGCCGGATGTAGCTCACGGCGACCTCTACCACGGGCATCATCACGCCCCGCGCCTCGAGCTCGCGGTACGAGCCGCCGCAGGCGCGCAGGGCCTCGGTGCGCGCCGCCTCGAAATAAAGAATGTAGTTGCCGTGCCAGACGACGCCCATCTGGTCGGTCTCGGCGTAGCGCACGCGCATCTGGCAGCGGTGCTCGAAGGGCAGCATGGTCTATCCTCCCCCTGCTTCTTGCCGCGCCAGGCGGCGCGCCAGCCGCGGCAGTTCCGGATCGCGCGCCCCGCAGACCAGCAGTGCCGTGCCGGGACACGCCGCGGCGCACAGCAGACGCTCCGCCGCGCCAATCTCCGCGACCTCCGCCGCCGCGACGCCGCGCGCGGCCAGGCGCGCCACAAGGTCGCTGGCGTTCACGTCGCGCCGTGCCGTGCCGCCGGCATCGTAGACCGGCAGCAGCAGCAGCCGGTCGGCGGGGCGCATCTCCGCGGCGAACATCGCGGTCAGCGCATCGAGCATGCTGCGCAATGGTCCGTAGCCGTGGGGACGCCAGAGCGCCACGATGCGCGGATAGGCCGCGGCCACCGCGCGCCATGCCGCCGCCAGCTTGGCGGGATTGTGCGCGTAGTCGTCGATCACCGCGGCGCCGCGGCAGCAGCCCAGGCGCTGCAGCCGCCGCTCGACGCCCGGGAAAGTTGCCAGGGCGCGCTGCAGACCCGGCAGCGCCGCGCCCAGGGCGCGCGCCATGCGCGCCGCCTGCCAGGCGTTGACGAGGTTGTGCCGCCCGGGCAGCGGCACGGTGAAGCGCGCGCCCTCCAGCTCGAAGGTTCCGCTCCAGCCTGCGGCGGCATGTACGGCGGCGTCCGGCGGCGTCTCCTCGACCACCAGCTCCGCCACGCGCGCGCGGAAGGCGTCGAAGACGCGCCCGGTCTCTGCCAGGTCGAAATGGTCGGCGGAGCGGTTGGTGATGATCGCGTGCCGCGGCGCGAAGGCCAGCAGCGAGCGGTCGCTCTCATCGGCCTCGATCACGGCCCACACGCCGCGTCCGGCGCGCACGCTGCCGAGGCGCGCGCCGCCGACGTCCCAGCCCGGCACCGCCGCGCCGTTGACGACGAGCGGGTCGAGCCCGGCCCCGGCCAGCAGCCAGCCGAGCATGGCCGTGACCGTGCTCTTGCCGCTGGTGCCGGTGACTGCGACCAGTTGGCGGCCGGCCACCAGCCGGGCCAGTTCGGCGGCGCGGTGGGCCACGGGTATTCCGTGCGCCCGGCAGGCAGCGAGTTCGGGGTTGTCATCCTCGATGGCGCTGCTGACAATCACCCGCGCGACGCCGGGAAGCACGCCCGAGCCATCCTGCGGGAAGAGGGCGACGCCCTGGCGGCGCAGGCACTGGAGGGTCTCCGTCTCGTCGCCGTGGTCGAGCAGGCGGTCGGAGCCCGAGACGGCGCACCCGGCATCGAGCAGCGCCTGCGCCAGCGCGCTCATGCCGACGCCGCCGATGCCCGCGAGATGCACCCGCGCGGCACCCGGCGGCGGTACCGCGGGGTCGTCGCTTCGCTTCATTTCACGGGGAGTATAGGCGAGAACCCGCGTCGTGTCCATGCGGCAGGGGGTGTGATTCAATCTGATTCAATCTTGTTGATGCGGGAGAGGCTGAAGAGGCGATTCTTCAATACCGGGTGGGGCCGAAGCAGTGGAAGTCCAAGCGCATCCCCCTGAACCAGGTCGCCGAAACGGCTACCGGATGGTCACGGTCTGCACCTGGTTCGGACACGTCACCCACCGCTGCGCGTATTATGGCCCGGATCCCGCGCGGGAATCGCGTCAGGCGCGGCGGCAACGGGAACGCGGACGGGCGGCCGGGGGCCATCGACGGAGGAAGAACGGGGCCTTCCCGCGCAAAGGCGGCGCCCGCTGCGCCTATCCGCTGCATGCCGCCCTGAAGATGCAGGACGGGATGACCGCGGACTTCGGCGATGCAAGCAGGCCGGCATGCACTGGCGGCATCACAACGCCGCAGCCATCTGCGCGCTCACCGCCCGCTTCCGCTCCCGCCTCCCAGCCGCCTAACCATCAACTATTATGAATCACACCCGCCTCGGGCGCATGACTTCCGCATTTGTTGCCGGAATCTCGACAAACGCCTATACTTACGACCCAGAGACGCTTGCGCTTTCCATGGAGACGCAGAACGGCGTGGAGATCGAACGCACAACCGACGCCCTCGGCCGCGACACCGGCTTCTCGCTCGGCCCGGACTTTGCCGTGCAGTACGGCTACGATGCCTATGGTCGCTTCCACAGCGTCACCTCGTCCATTGAGTCCACTTCGTCCACGTATACATACGACTACCTCCCCGACTCCGACCTGATTTCGGGCATGACCTCCTCCAGCGGCTTCCTCTGGATCCGCGCTTACGAATTCGGCCGCAGCCTCATCACATCCGTCGAGAACCGCTACGGCGAGACGGTCATCTCGCGGTACGACTACACCAATGATGAGTTGGGTCGCCGCACCTCCCGCGCCGACTCGGGGCTGGCCTTCGCAGTCCAGCCAACCTACGGCGATACC
>CAYPJN010000061.1:0-9975 GCA_964411055.1 uncultured Lentisphaerales bacterium
CCATTCGAGCGTCTCGCCCTTCTCCAGTTCCAGCGCCGCGGCCAGCGGCGCCGGGCAAATCAGGTAGTACTGCCGGTTGGAACCGCCGCGCTGAATCACTTGAAGCTTGCTTAAGTATCCCATGATGTCACCTAGCTTGTACCGATGCGCTTATAATAGCGGTATGGCTAGTCGCTGTCAAGCACTATCGCGCTTGCCCCAAACAGCAGGATCACCCCATGCGCTCCGCGCCCGCCGCCCGCCCGCCCGCGGGGGTTTTTTTCGCAGCTTCTAGCCGATTACGCTGAACCGACGATTGCATTTGCATTCCCGCCCTCAACACGCCATCCTATCCCACAATCCGCGCACCGAAGACAGCTACCCCCGCCAGCGTTACGCTGGCCGCTGGCTGGCGGGGGCCGAATATGGCGTGGCGGCTCTCCTGCCGTGTCGGGGATGTCGTCACGTGGGCGCACACGGACATCGGACAGCCGCGCGGACCCGGCCGGTGGGCGGTGAAGTTCTACCTGCCGCCGCTGAAAAGCGTGGCCGTGGCGCCACCCTTGTAGACACGTCCGCCATTCTTCTTAACGCGCACGCGGAGCGGGTCGAGATACATGCCGCGCAACGTGCGGTCGGGCGAGACCTTAGAGCAGCCCCGCCGCCCTGGCGGCGGCCCAAGCCGCTCCCGCCGCCGCCTCTTCGGGCGTTTCGACGGCGACGCACGGCAGGCCGAACGCCTCGCTGACGAACGGCATCGCCAACGGGTTCTTGCGGATGGCGTTGCCGCCGACCACGACGCGGGCGCAGGAGCCGCGCCGGTCGTCCGGCACCATCACGGCCAGTTCGCGGATCATGCCGCGGGTGACGCCACGCGCCAGGGCGCCCGGTGTGAAGGTGTCGAGGCCGATGCCGTCGATCCGCCCGCGCACGGCGGGGTCGAGCCGCGTGCCGGCAAAGCGGGTGTCGACGATGAGTTCGCCGGTCGCGGCGGCGGCGAGACGGTCCATCACGCCATACAATTCTCCCGGAGAAGGAGCACGGCCGGTGAATGCCGCCAGCGTCTCACGGAAAAACCGCTCCAGCACCGCATAGGCGCGACCGCCACACAGACTGGCGCCGACCAGCAGGAAGCCACCGAAAGGCAGCGGCCGCGTTTCCATGCCTGTGCAACAGGCGAAGGCGGGGATGGGCAGCGAAACCTGGCCGCCCGTGCCCAGATTCAGCAACAGCGCGTCGCCGCCGAAGCCGCAGGCGCCGAGGTAACTCGCCTGATTGTCGCCGATGGGGAGCCGCACCGTGACCTGCGGCGGCAGGCCGAGATCCCCGCGGAGCGGCCCCAGTTCCGCCAGATCCGGGCGGATTTCGGGCAGCAGGCCCGGCGGCAGGCCGAGGCGCACAACCAGCTCTTCATCCCAGCGGCGACGGCGCAGATCGCAAAGGCCCCAACTGGCGGCATGCGTGACATCCGTTGCCACGACCCCGCTGAGGCGCGCCGCGACATAGTCGGCGATCGTCAGCGCCCGTGCGCCCGCGGGAATCGAGCCCGCGGCCGCGAGCGCAGCCAGCGTCGCGCCGCCGTAGCCCGCGTTAAGGAAGCAACCGGTCCGCTCCGTCGGCCACGCCTCGCGCGCAACCACGGCGGGCAGCGTCCCGGCCCGGCGGTCGCACCAGGTGATGAGGTTGGAGCGGGGACGGCAAGCCGAATCGACCAGCAGCACGCCGTGCATCTGCCCCGTGAGGGCGATCGTGCGCACCGTCCGCGGATCGAAGGCGCCGGAGGCGCAGAGGCGGCGCAACAAGCCGAGGCAGGCCTCCCAGGCCGCCTCGGGATCCTGTTCGTGGCGCCCCTCGCCGCAGCCCTCGACCGTGGCGGGATTGGGCACGGACTCCCGCGCCATGAGCCGCCGCGAGGCGCAGTCGCCCGCGACCGCCGCCAGCTTGCTCGTGCCGATATCCAGTGACAAAACAACGGCCATACGGAGAAATCCCGAATTATGTGTGAAAGCTAGCAAACCGAGCCGGAGTTGTCCAGTCGGGCAAGACCCGGGTGTCGGGCAAGACCCGGGCAAGACGCGCAGACCCAGTGATCGGGCATGGCCTTAACTCTCGCAGTTATGGACGTTCGGAATTGGGCTGGCGACTGGCGCGCGTCTCCGGATATACTGCTGAAACAATGAAGCCCGCACCCAACACCTTCATGAGCGCCATTGATTCCATCGACGCGCATGTCAAGCTGCTGCGGGGCAGGCGCCTGGGGCTGATCACCAACCCGTCGGGCGTGAATGCCGCCTTCGTCAGCACCGCCACTCTGCTTGCGGAACGCTTCAACCTGGTCACCCTCTACGGCCCCGAGCACGGCGTGCGCGGCGACGCGCAGGCCGGCGAGGCGGTCGCCACCAGCCACAACGGCCCGCTCGGCATCCCCGAATACAGCCTCTTCGGCCCGACGAGCCGCCCGACGCCCGAGATGCTGGCGGGCGTAGAGCTGATGCTCTTCGACATCCAGGACATCGGCTCGCGCTTCTACACCTACATCTACACGCTCGGCGCGGCCATGGAGGCGTGCACCGCGGCGGGCATCCCCGTAGCGGTCCTCGACCGCCCCAACCCGCTCGGCGGGCGCCGGGCCGAAGGCACCGTGATCCGCCCGGCCTTCCATTCCGGCGTCGGCAACTACGGGCTGACCGCCAGGCATCCGCTGACGGCCGGCGAGATGGCCCGGCGCATCCGCCGGCTCCAGGTGCCCACCTGTAAGCTGACGGTGCTCCCCTGCCCCGCCTGGGACCGGAGCCCCTTCCCGGCGGGTGGCTCGTGGCTCAATCCCTCGCCCAACATGCCGTCGGCCACGACGGCCCTGGTCTACAATGGCACCTGTCTCTTCGAAGGCACCAATATCTCCGAGGGCCGCGGCACCACGCGCCCCTACGAGATCATCGGCGCCCCGTTTGTCGACGCAGAGCGCCTCGCCGCGGATCTGAACGACCGGCGGCTTCCGGGCGTCCGCTTCCGTCCCTGCCACTTCACCCCCACCTTCAGCAAGCACCAGGGAAAACCCTGCCACGGCCTGCAGCTTCACATCACCGATGCCGACACCTTCAACGGTTTCGAGACGGGCGTCACCCTCTTCCAGACCCTCCGCGAAACGACCCCGGAGATGGCCATCACCAGCCCGTCGCACCTGAACAACCTCTTCGGCGACGACGCCCTCCTGCGCGGCGAAGAGCCGCTGGACGACCTGCTGGCCCGCGCCCGCGCCGAGAGCGCCGCCTTCCTGCGGGAGACGGCCGTCGACATGATCTACCCCTGAAAGGCGACGTCATGGACAACCTACGCATCGACTACCTGCGCCTGCTCGAGGGCTGGGTGCCCTCGACCCGCGCCTGGCTGCATTCGCCCCGCGACCGCTCCGACCTCCTGTACTACGGCGACGGCACCAACGGCTGGGGCATGCAGACCACGCAGAAGGCGCTGGCCGCCTTCGCCGTGCTCGCGGACGAGCCCGAACTCGACGCGCGGCGCGCCGGCCTCTCCCGCGATGAGCTGCTCGCACGCTCGCTCGCGATGCTGCGCTACTCGCTCGCCACCCACCTCTCCGGCGACTACCACACCACCGACAGCGACACCTGCCGCTGGGGCCACACATGGATCAGCGCCCTCGGCGTCGAACGCATGATGCCCGGCGTCGAGGCGCTCTGGCCGCATATGACCCCGGACGACCACGCGCGCCTGCGCGCGATGCTGCTCTCCGAGTCGGAGTGGCTGCTCAACGAATACCCGGTGGTGGCCGACCCCGTCGACCTGCGGCGCAACCACCCCGAGAGCAATATGTGGAACGGCGCAATTCTCTGGCGGACGGCGTTGCTCTATCCCGACGCCCCCGCGGCGGCCGCCTTCCGCGAGAAGGGCACGCGCTTCCTCCTCAACGCCATCTCGATCCCCTCCGACCGGCAGTCGGCACGCCTGTTCGAAGGGCGGCCGCTATCCGAATGGCATGTCGGCGCCAACTTCCTCGAGACCTACGCCTGCCACCACCATGGCTACCTGAACGTAGGCTACATGGTTATAACGCTCTCCAACCTGGCGCTGCTCCATTTCACCTGCCGCTGGCTTGGCGTGCCGGCGCCGGAGGCACTCTACCTGCACTTCGAGAAGCTCTGGCAGCTCGTGCGCATGTGCCTCTTCGACGACGGCCGCCTTTTCCGCATCGGCGGCGACTCGCGCGTGCGTTACTGCTACTGCCAGGACTACCTGCTGCCGGTGCTCATGCTGGTTGCCGACACCCTCGGCGAGTCGTGCGACATCCAGGAGCACGGCTGGCTCGGGCAGCTCCAGAAGGAGGTCGCCGCCAACGGCGACGGCACCTTCCTCTCCACCCGCTGCGAGCTCTTCGTCGAGCGATCCCCGCTCTATTTCACCCGTCTCGAGAGCGACCGGGCCATGACAATCGCCTGCGAGGTGCTCTGGCGCCGACGGCACCACGGTTTCGCCGTGCCCCACGGCACGGGCGACTACCAGCTTGACCCGACGTTCCGCGAGCGGCTGACACTCTGGCACGACGACTACCACGGGAGCTGCCACGTGCGTGATCCCGGACGGCTGGTTTCGTTCACCTGGCGCGCAAGCGAGTGGCCGCAGGGCATGTGCGTGCCGCCCGCGGACAGCTCGCTGGCCGAGTGGCAGATGAACATGGCCAGCGCCATCGACGGCGACGGCTTCGTCAACCCCCTCGCCCTGCAGGAGCATCACGAGACCCTCTTCCCCGGCGGCTTTGTCACGGCCGGCCGCTTCCTGAACACGACCGAGGGGATGCTGGCCGAGCAGATCGACCGCGAGGAGACGGCGGTCACCACGCTCGCCTTCGCCGCGCTGCCGGACGGCGCGACCGTCGTCACCCTGCAGTTCGCGCGGGCTGCCAAGCGCGTCCACATCAACCGCGTGCGGGGCTTCAAGCTGAACATCCCGAACGACCTCTTCAACGGCGGCACACGCGACTACCGCGGCGTCGGCACGCAACTGACGATCGACGGCCGGCTGACGGTCAGCGCCCTCTACGGGGGGGAAGTACAGATCCACCGTCCGCCCTTCCGGCAGATCGGACTGCACAGTAAGCAGGTCTGGTATCCGGAGCGCGGCATGCTGCACTGCGACGAGATCTGCATCGGGCTGGAGCTGACGCCGCGCTGGTACGACAAGGACGAGACGATCCTCGACTTCGGCGCGGTCGTCGTGACCGGCGCCCGCGCGCCCGCGGCGGAAGTGCTCGACCTGGGCGGGGGGCTCCTGCGCGGCGTACGCGTCGCCGGGCAGGATGGCCGCGACTACCGGCTCATCGCCAACATGGGCGCGACGGAGGCCACCTACGAAGGGATATCCCTGCCCCCGGCGACCGCATGGGTTTTATGAGTTTTGCGTTGAGCGCCTCTTCGTCACCGGCAACCACGACCACTACAAATCCCATGTTACTAACAACTGGAAGCTTGTGGCCGGCGAGGAAGCCAGGGACTTCTTATGAGCGTCTATGCCGGCCGCATTGTCCTTGAGCGGAAAGACTTCCGCCGATCCTTTTATCACGAAGCGTGTCATTGAGGCGAAATACGCGGAGAGTCGCGAGCGCATGCTAGGCTCGCTCACGAACTCGTTCACAGTGTGCTGTTTCAGCGAGAAGGAATTCCCGAATGACGTTGAACTCGAGGTCATCGCCCGCCCGCTTCCCCATGCGCCCGGCATCACGCCCCTACGTCTGACCCATTACCGCGCGCAGCAAAGTTTGCCCTATGCGGCCTAGCGGAGAATCATGAGCGAGCCGGGGGGCGGTGCAACCGCAAGCACGGCCGTGCCGGAACCGCCGAAGGTATAGCCCGGCCAGTAGCCGTTGCCGCCCGCGACGTTGACCTTGTTGGAGTAGGCGGCATCGGTGGTGAGGTCGACGACCGTCGCGCCACGGGCGGCGCCGTCGGCGTAGAGACGGTCGATCTGGCCGGCGCCGAACTTGAGGCCGATGGCGATGCGTCCGCCGCCCCCGCCGCCGGTGGCGCCGTAGCTGGCGGAGTTGCCGCCCCGGACGCTGAGCAACGCGGCACTGCCAAGCGCAACGGCGTCGGCGGTGAGCCAGATGCCGCCGCCGGCGCCCCCGCCCCAGCAGTAGCCGCCATAGCCGATGGCTGTGATCTTTCCATTGACGTCGATCCGGCGGGCGTCGATGCGAACGGCGCCGCCCCCGCCGAGCCGGTGGGTGGTGTAGTAGGCGATGCCCGAACTGCCGGGGAGGTAGGGGGCGAGAAGGTGGCCGCAGTTTGTGATGGTATTGCCGGTGCCCGGCCCGCCGTGGCTACCGCCGATGCGGCTGGAGGTCGGATAGATGCCCGGGCCGTGGAACGTGTAGCTGTAAGCGGTTCCGGTGAAGACCCAGGTGTGGCCGAAGCCGCGGTAGTCGGCGTTGATGGAGGCGGTGGGGCCGATGTCGACGCGGTCGGCGGCGATGACGACCGGCGCGCCGCTGACGACGTGGCAGGCCGGGTAGAGCGTGCTCGTGCCGGCCAGGATCAGCGCCCCTCCGACGGTTACCGAGGCGCCGCCCTCCTGGTAGGTGGCGACGTCGTCCACCGGGCCCTGGGCGCCCGCGTAGATGTAGAGGGCGGCGCCGTTGGAGAGCGCGAGCGACCCGCCGACCGTCAGATCGAAGCGGGCGGCGTTGCTGAAGCCCTCCAGCACGAGGCGCGATGTTCCGGAAAGTACGAGATTGCGCGCGACGGCGAGTGCGTAGGGACGTTCGTCGTCCCGGAGCGGATAGGAGAACGGCGTGGTGGTGGCGCCGACATGGTTCCAGGACACCATGGCGTTCTCCGAGCCGATGTAGCCCGCGGCCGTGCCCGAGATCGCGAGCGAAGCAAGGGCGAGGTCGCAGGGGTAGCAGATGTCGAAGGTGCCGGCGGCCACCGTGACGGTGTCGAGCGGGCCGGGGATGGCGGAGCCGCCCCAGTTGGCCGGATGGAACCAGAGGTTGTTCTCCGTGCCGCCCGTCCAGCTTAGCGCGCGGGGTGTGGCGGAGGCGAAGCAGGCGATGGCGATTCGGGGCTGGTCGGAATTGATGGTGATCGAGGCGTCCGTACGGTTCTCGTGCGGAATGTCGCCGACCCAGTAGAGGAATTCGCAGCCGGCGTCGGGCACGGCGGTGAGGGAGAAGGTCGTTCCCTCGTCGCGCCAGGCCGTTTCGTCCCAGGAGACGGCGCCAAAGCCGCCGGAACGGACGTCCATGTAATACTGGCGCGTGCCGAAAGTCCAGGTGAAGGTCGTGTCAGACTGGAGGTCGAGCGTCACGGCGGTCGTCGTTCCCGTTCCGTATCCGCCGACGACGTTGGTCCAGGTGTACCCGGTGCAGGGGAAGCGGGCGAGATTGCCGCTGCCGTACTCGTAGATGTGGGAGGGCGAGGCGAGGTCGAGGTCGCCGGCCCCGTGGACGTCAACGCCGTAGCGGGGCGTCGTTTCGGTGGAAAACCGGGTGCCGCCGACCGTGAGGACGACCAGGCCGGCGCGGTTGCGGAGCCAGGCCATGGTGCCGGGTTTGCCGTGGTTGACGTAGCCGGGATTGATGGTGTTTTCCGTGTTGAGCCCGCCCGTGATGTCCGTGACAGCGGGAATGGGCGAGGTCTCCACGTCGTTGAAGTTGGTTGTGACGAGGGCGAAGTCGGCGCAAGTTCCCGTCTGGTAGAGCTGGTCGATCTGTCCGGCGGACGGCGTGCCGTCGAAGATGGCGACGCGCCCGCCGCCGCCGCCGTAGGAACCCCCGTGTTGCGTGGAGTCGCCGCCGGAGGCGTCGATGCTGGCGGAGGTTGCGGCGTCGAAGGAGGCGCAGGTGATCCAGACGGAGCCGCCCGATCCGCCGCCGTTGCTCATGCCATTGTAGTTCCCGCCGCGAACGCGAAGCATGCCGCCGAGGGCGAAGGCCCCGCAGTCGATGCGTATGGCGCCGCCGCCCTGGCCGTAGATGCCGTTCTGATTGTGGCCCGGCGATCCGGGATAGAAGGGCGCCTGCGCATAGCCGTAACAGTAGGATTCCGCAACGTTGCCGCCACCGCGTCCGCCGTGGCTGCCACCGCCGAGCGTGGCGCAGTAGCCCGGGGCGGTCGCGTAGCCCCAGCCGTACGAGCGGCGCTGCCACGTGTTGGCGGGGTCGTAGAAGGTCGCGTCGATGGCGGCGCCGGCGGCGACCGTCACATTCGATGCCGTCAGGACGACGGGAAGGCCGGAGGCCCCGTTGACCACGGGGAAGAGGACCGCGGTGTTGGTCAGTTTCAGTGTGCCTCCGATCTCCATCTGCGATCCGCCAGCCTGGAAGTCGGCGGGGGCGGAGCCGCCGCCCTGGCCGGCGTAGACGGCGAGGACGGCGCTGTTGGAGAGCGAGAGGTCGCCCGCCACGCGGAGGGCCGTGCCGCCGGCGTTGTCGCGTCCGCCGAGCGCGAGCATGCCCGCCAGTCCGACGTCGCCGAGAACCATGAGGGAGGTGGCGCTGTTGGTGAGGGCGATGGCCTTGTAGACGTTGCCCGTGCATGCGATCCATAGCGAGCCCCGGGCGCCGATGGCGAGCGTGCGGGCCCTGGCCGAGGACGCTGCGAGGGGCGCGCCGTTGGTGATGAAGACGCGGTCGTCGAGTGTCGGCTCGCCCGCGGGATCCCAGTTGGCACCGTCCTCCCAGTGGACGCCGTCGCCGCCCGCCGTTACGCCGACCCAGTACTTGTCCGCGCCGTCGGCCACGGAACGGAAACACGCGGTGATCGCGCGCGGCTGGTCCGCGACCCAGGCGAACGAGGGGTTGTAGCGGAACGCGGCGGGGATGTCGCCGTCCCAGTAGACGAAGGCGTGGCCATCGGCCGGCGTCGCCGTCACAGTGACGTTGGAGCCCTCGGTGTACCAGCCGCCCGGATGGCTGACCGAACCGCCCGGCCCGGCGGCGAAAATCATCTCGTGGGCGCGCTCCCACTGCCAGACGAGAAGGGCACGTAGATCATGGGTATACGCGAATGCGTTGGTGGTTCCGCCGGCGGCCAGGACGCTCTCGTTGGTGTAGAGCTGGTAGCCGGTGCAGCCCGCGCGCGTGCCGGTGGCGACGGTTACCGTCCCCGTCGGCGCGCTGCAGAGGAAACTGTCGCCCGCCACGAGGCCGTTGGTCATCCCATAGGGCGGCGAGACGACGCCATACTCGGCAGGAGCGCCCGTGATCTCGAGGACATCGTCGAAGCCCAGTCCGTCGTCGTAGCGGAAGAGCGACATGGATCCGTCATCCTCGGGATAGGTGTAATCGGCGCCATCGGTGCTGCTGGCCCCGCCAATCTTGTAGCCGAAGCCCTTGGCCGTCCAGCCGGAGGCTGAGACCGGTCCGGCACCGCCGCTGCCGTTCCAGAGGCGGAGATCGATCCGGTACCAGCCGGAGTCTGGCGCGGTGAAGGCACCGGCGGAGATACCGTTCCAAACGGTGTTGTTGAGGATCAAAACTGGAGTGTCGCCGTTCCAGATCCTCAAATAAACTGCGTCATCGATGTTTTCGGCGAACCAGGTGGTTCCCGCTTCGAGGTGAATCTCACCAAAGTAGGCCCACGTTTGATTGGATTTCCACGGCTCGGTCGTCGTTGAAGTGCTGCTCACGGCGCTGGTGGCCACATGCGGTCCCAGATAGCTGTTGGTGATGGCGGGAAAGGCTGTCGTGTTGAAGGTGGCGGTCGAGGGGATCGCGCCGCCCAGAAGCCCCGCCTGCCAGCCGGCGTGAAGGAAGCCAGCGGAAGTGAACAACAGAGTGGAACCGGCGATCAGAGACCGAGTCTTCATGTGCTGTCTCCATTGGGGTTTCACAAATGAACAACACAAGCTTACTGTAGGCCATTGCGGGTAGGGCGACAAGCGGAATCTCCCGACAGCGGAATCTCCCGCAGTCCATTTCGATGAGCCCGTAATCGGCTAGCCACAGGGGGGCGCGCGGAGGGCGCATGCTGGGTGGGCGGA
>CAYPJN010000062.1:0-233 GCA_964411055.1 uncultured Lentisphaerales bacterium
CGCCGCGGAACGTTTCCAGTTCATATTCGGCGTTTGCATCGATTTTCCGCAGGGCTAGCCGCCGTTCCGATTCGTTGCCTTCCAGACGCCGGAAAGCGGCAAAGAATCCGCGGTTCTCTTCCGGGAGATCGCATTGATAAGCATGGATGCCCCGGTGCGTTTCGGGGTGTTCAGTCAACAGGTACATGTCGCCGTAGAAACAAGCCATCATGCGCCGTGCCGTCTCCAGGATC
>CAYPJN010000062.1:243-9888 GCA_964411055.1 uncultured Lentisphaerales bacterium
CCATACGGCATCGAAATCATCGGGAATGTCCGACATGCAGGCGCCGGAGGAGACGCCGGAAAGGAAGCCATAGTCATCGCCGCTGACGCATGTCGTCCCGCCGGCATGGAGCGGGACCCAGCGGGAGAGATACGCAATCTCGATATGGCTGGCTTCCGAACTGTCATACCAGGCTCTGCCGAGCATGTCGGACCGGAAAAGGCAGATGCTCCGGGAGTTCGTCTCGAAATCGATCCGCCGCCCGCCGCTGGCGCAGTTGTCGATGAACATGCCGGGGAAGCGCGCATGCAGGGTGTCCCAGAAACGATAAAGGCCGGCAATGTGCTTCATCTCGGTGACGCCCTTCCGGTCCGCCGTATCGCGGTCGGCCCAGTACGGCCGCGTGTTGAAATTGAAATCCTGTCGGTAATAGTCAATGCCGTCTTCCCTGACCATCCGCGACACCTGTTCGATGGCCCAGTCGCAGGCATCATCGTTGCCGAGATCGAGCAGCAAACTCCCGCGATTCGCGTCGGTGTTCAGCAGCCATTCCGGATGTTCCTTGGCCAGGGGTGTGTCCGGCATGACACGCTCCATTTCAAACCAGAGCAGGAACTTCATGCCGGCCGCATGCACGGCATCGGTTACGGGCCGGAATCCGCCCGGGTGCGCCCACTGGTTGACGCGCCAGTTGCCGACCGTACTGGCCCAGTCGCTAGCCATGAATTCCGATGGCGCCACCTCCCGGTCCCTGCCGAACCATCCGGCGTCCACCCAGAAGATGTCGAAAGGCAGGCCGTTCTTCTGTAACCATTCGACTCTTTTCAGCAAGTCGGCATTGGGAAGGCCGCCCCAGCAGGGGAAGGAGAGCGGGGTCCGCATGACCGAGCCGTCTGGCTTGCGCGGGCTGTGATGTTTCAGCAGGAAGCGGCGAAGCTGATTCTGGCCATCCTCGACACTCAGTCCGTCGCGGTGATGGATAAAAATGGAGACCTGCCGGAGTGTCTCGCCAGGCAGGACGCGGAAATGTGTTTCCGGCATGCCGGCCTGGACGCTCAGTTCGAAGTCCCGCATGGTCAGATCGGCATACCATGCCCCGCTCCAGCCGATACCGATATTCAAGCCCTGTTCCTCCGTCAGATCCAGACCGAAATAGGGCAGCCACGCGGCGGAACTGCGCCCCTCGTCCGTGTCCATGCGGACATGATCCTTGGGATAACGCGGATATAGGGTGACTTGTTCCTCCGTAAAATCGCTCTGGCAGTTTTTGCTGCCGAGCGCGCGCCGCAGTACAACATCATGAACCGGATACGCGCAGGAGAACGGATAGGGAGAGGGCAGTTGTCCGGTGGAGCGGTCCTGCAATTCCAGAGAGAGCGCCAGCGAACGAAAATCGCTCACGATCCCGCTCGGGCGGTCCGAACGGTTCAACAATTCCGGAAGCCACTCAATGACCGGAAAGTCGTGGTAGACGGTCACGGTATTGCGGATCGTCAGCGTGCCGTCGGGGAGGGTTTCTTCAATCCGGTATCTTGTCAGGTCGGCGGTCGCGGCGCTGATCTCCACCTGTCGTGAGCCGGCCGGCCGCGCGCCACCGTCATACTGGAAAAGGACGGCGGGCGGCATCTCCGCGGCCTTGAAGTCGGCGGCGGTCAGTCTTGTCCCGTTCTTCAGCGTAACCAGCGTGTCCTTGACGGTTTCGACAAAATTACCGATGTGCATGGGTGAAATCTCCCCGACCATAGCGCCCGCAAAGGCGGATCCTCCCGGCCGACGAGAAACAAGCATACCGTATTCCGGCAGGCGTGCAATCCCATTCCGGCAACCTGGCGGCGGCCGAGGCGCGCAACCGGTTTGTCATCGAACGCGCCGATGAGCTCTTCTCGCCCCATGTCACGCCGGGCTGCATGCTCGACCGGCTGTTGAACGAACGTTCAAGGGCAGACCGATCCTGACCGGCACCGTCATGGGGCACGCCCGACCGGTCACTCGACCCGTTGCCGCAGCTTCTCGATCAGTTCGGCAGCCTGTTCGGCCATGGCGCGCTGCGCGGCCGCGGTGGCGATCTTGCGCGCCTCGCGCGCCAGCGCCGCCTCGTCGATCCGCGGCTTGTCCACTGTGCCCCGGACTGGAACCGTCAGCGTCTGGCCCGCGATGTACGGGGCCGCCTTCTCGCCTACCAGATCCTCCGTCAGCGGCACGACGGTCTCGAAACGGAGACTCTGGTCGAGTCCCACGCTCCCCTGGAAGGTGACCGGATGGCCGCGGAGCTTCGCCTGATGCGGCGCGATCTCGATCTGTCCGTTGCGGCAGGCGCCGCGCAACTGCTCCTGCTTGAGCTCCAGCGTTTTCCCGGAGGCGCCAGTGTAGGCCAGGATCTGCTCCAGGACGCCGGAGGGCATCAGCACCGCGTCGCGCAGGCCGATCGCAACATCGAAATCGGAGCGTCTGGTGTAGGTGGCGTCGAGCGGCAGCCGTCCGTTGCCCGCCTCCAGGCTGAGCTTGCCCTCGATGGCCGTGCAGTTGGCCAGCAGCGGATTTAGGAAGCGCAGGTTCTGCATCAGCGCGGGATTTAGCGGCAGATCCTGCATCAGGATCGCCTTCTCGCCCAGTTGCAGTTCCATGGGCCGCGCGCCGACATCCACCCGCACCTGGCTCTTCAAAGTGCCGCTGGCCAGCGGTGGGGCGTAGCGCAGGCTGAGCAGACCATCCGCGAGTTCCGCCTCCAGATCGGCGGGGCCGGCATCGAGGCCCCAGCCCTGCAGATCCTCAAGGAAGAACGCGAGGCGGGCCTGGCCGAACGCCAGCACGCCGCGCCAGCCGCCGCCCAGCGGCGCGGAGAGGCTGAAGGGACGCGGCTGGAAGCCCCGCAGGCGCGGTTCCCGCAGGCCGCGGGCCACGAGCACGCGGCCGGCCGCCGCGGTGTCGAGCGCCAAATCGCCGTCGAACTGCAGGTGCGGCACAGGGGCGTTGGTGACGGTTCCGGCGCCGGTCAGGTAGCCGAGCGAATTGGTCAGCATGAGCCGTTGGAGCACGATCGCTCCGCGTCCCGGCGGCAGGCGCGCCGTCAGCTCCAGAGCGGGAGCCGGCTCATCCCAGCGGATCCCGGCGCCGGTCGTGACGGCCAGCGACTGGCCGCGGGCCGCAAGCTTCAGGCGGCTGCCGGCGGGATCGGCGGCCGCCTGCGCCTCGACGGTCACGGTGCCCGAGGCCTGCTGCGCGGCGTCGCCGGCCGCCTTGCGCCAGCCCGCGAACGGCGCGAGGTTCAGTTTCGCCTTTAGATCACCCTGCACCACGGCGGATCCGATAGCCGCTCTCGGAATTTCAAGCGTGCCGCACGAGGCCCGTCCGGAGATTTTCGCCAGACGCAGGAGCCGGTCCGGTGCGCTCCACTCGGCGGTGCCCTGCAGCCGGGCGTCGGGCTCGCGGATGTCCCAGGCGGGACTGGTCAGCCGCAACTGCTGGACGGCGCCGTTGTAGGTGACCTTGACTGTGCCGGCGGCCGCCTCGCAGGCCAAACCCATGACGGCATGTCCGGACAGGCCGGCCTTGGGCGGAAGCGCGAAGACCGGGCGGAGTAACTTCAGCGATCGGGCCAGGTTCGCGTCCGCCTGCAGGCGTCCGCCTTCGACAAGCCACGCCCAGCGGTTGGTTCCCGCGGGCAGCACGCAGCGGTCGCAGCTCCCGGTGAGCGTTCCCGGGGTGCCGTCAAAGCGGAGGGCGATCCGCTCGAACTCACGGGGCCATCCCCGTTCCGGCAGGCGCGGCAGGCTGGCCGCGGCCGTCAGCGTGCCGGCCTCGATCACCCAGGGCTGGGTTCCGCCGCCGTCCACCGCGACATCCGTGAAGGCGAGGCGTCCGCGCGCCTGCACCGCCTCGCCCGCGCGGCCGCTCGCAGCGTTGAGATCGATGCGTCCCACCATGCGCGGCAGTTGCGGCAGGAGGCCCCGCAGATCGCGCGCCAGGTGGGTGAGGTCGAGGCTGCCAGTCACCACGGCCTGTGTGATCGAGCCGGATCCCGCCAGCCGGGCGAAGGCGGAATCGAGCCGCAACTGCTCAACCTGCCAGTGCCGTGGCGCGGGACGGCGGACGAGCAGATCGAGGGAGGGCGGGGGCTGGAAGCGGGTCGTCTCCGTGCCCGTCTTGACCACCAGATTGGTTGCCACGACCGAGGCGCGGGTCCAGAATCCGTTGAGGTCGTTGCCCAGGCGCACGTCCGCGAGCAGCCGGCCATCCGTGACCGCGACGCCGGGCGCGAGGCTCAGCAGGGCGCCCCAGTCGCGCAGGAGCGGGGCGAGTTCGACACGCAGGTCGAGACGCGCGTCGTCCTCCGGATGGGTGCCCCAGTCCGGCTCCCGCGCGAGGTTGGCCTGGCCGTTGGCCGTGGCCCATGGCGAGACCAGCGCGGCTTCGGTCAGCGTGAAACGCCCGCGCGACCACGCGGCCTGGGCGGCGAACCGGATGGCGGCGGGCGGCATGGCGGGGCGCTCCTCGTGTGGCAGCGTGGCTCGGAAGCCCGTCACCGCGGTGGCGGTCTCGGCCTTGAAAAGGCCCTGGCCATCCGCCGCGAGGTACAGGGTTGCCTCCAGGCCGCCCGCCCGCGGCGTTACGCCGCCGAGCATGGGCCGGAGCCAGGGCGCGAAGAAAGCCAGCCGGTGATCCGCGAAGCGGATTTGCATCTCTCCGGCGGCCTCGTCCGGGGCGAGCAGCAGGCGCTCGACTGACTGGACTGTGCCGGTGAACGTGACCATCCCGCCGTCCGGTTCCCATATCCACGAGGCGCCGGCCACGCATGGCTGGCGCAGCGAGGACAGGGAGAGGGTGGACTGGAGCCGGGAGATGCGCAAAGGCGCGCTGCGGGGCGTCTCGACTGTGATTACGCCACCGATGACGCGCAGTTCGACGGCCAGGTCATAGACGGGCAGCCTGCGTGGCGGCGTCTCGCCGGCGGGCACGGAGGCTGCCGGACGCCGCGGCCGTCCGCCGGCCGGGGCGGGCGTGCCTATGGCATCAGGCGCCACACCCGGTTGCCGGAGGGTCAGCGCCGGACGCGTGAGCGCAAGGGTGCCGAGATCGACGCGCCCCATGGGGATCAGGCGTAGCAGGCCGGCATCGAGTTGGACGCGCTCGATGACGGCCGATCCATCGGGATGGTCGAGCGTCAGCCCATCGAAAGTCTGTCTACCCAACCAGCGCAACTGCCAGCCGTCGGCATGGATCTGCAGGGGCTGCGAGCGCCGGTTGATCGCCGCCAGCAGGCGTTCGCGCGGACCGTCGAGCGAGGCGAGGCGCGGGGCCAGGATGACCGCGACGATCACCAATCCCAGGAGGCCCAGCAGCACGCGGCGCAAGAAGCGCCGGCGCTGCCGGCGCAAATCCTCCTCGACCTCGATGATCTCGTCGAAGGCGTCGGGGCCGTTCCGGCCGGGCGGCGCGGGGCGGGGGTCAGGCTTGGCAGGTGTGGCGTTCATCGTTGTTCGGGATTATATCACGTTGCCTGGTAATTGAGTTTATGGTTGAACTGATGGTTTTGTCCAATAAATAGTGGTATACTGCCGCCGGCATCATGAAGCGGAGACCGAGACCCATCGACTGGTATTCCCTGGCCGACAACGAGGCGCAGCAGGTGCTCCGGGAGCTGCCGCCCGACCTGCGCGCCAGCACGGCCGGGCTGGCGATCACGCTCGATCCGCGCCCCGCGGCGGACGAGATCGAGACTGTCGGCGACGACGCCGATCTGCTCGGACTCTTCTGCGGCCCGGCCTATGCCGAGCAGGACGACGGCGCGGATCCTATACCCGCCGTGATCCACCTCTATATTGAGAACCTGCGCGACGAGGCGCAGGACTCCCCGGCCCGCTTCCGGCAGGAGGTGCGCACCACGCTGCTGCACGAGATCGGACACTACCTCGGACTCGACGAGCAGGCGCTCGCCCGCCGCGGCCTCGCCTAGCCCGTTCTTCCCCGGTCTTCCCAACGCTTGGAATCGCCGCGGGAGAGTTGCCTGCGGATGCGAAACCGTCTATAATAAGTTGCTTGTCAGTTGGGGTGTCTGCCCGCGGGGCAGTCTGAGATCATACCCATCGAACCTGAACCGGGTCATGCCGGCGTAGGGAACTGATTGCATCTCTGCGCCGGCCCGTGTAGGCGCGATGCTCCTGCTGACGATGACAACACCGCTACAGGAGCCACATGCACACACCGGTCATTGAGGAACAGATCTCCGGCGCCATCGTCCGGAGTTTCTTCGCCAAGCTCGAACGCCACCTATCCGTCGACGTCGCCATCGTGGGCGCCGGCCCATCCGGGCTCGTCGCCGCGCACGATCTCGCGCACGCCGGTTTGCGCGTCGCCGTCTACGAAAGCAAGCTGGCGCCCGGCGGTGGTGCCTGGGGCGGCGGAATGCTGATGAACGAGGTCGTCGTCCAGGACGACGCCGCGTCGATCCTCCAAGAGTTCGACATCACGACTGCGGACCTCGGCAACGGCTTCCACACGGTGGATTCGGTGGAGATGGCGGCCGGCCTGGTTTTCGGCGCCCGCAAGGCCGGCGCAGTCATATTCAACGCGGTCTGCGTCGAGGATGTCGTGATTCACGCGGGCGTCGTCTCCGGGGTGGTCATCAACTGGAACCCGGTCCGGCGGCTGGAGATGCCCGTCGATCCGCTCGTGGTTCTTTCGCGCGCCCTGCTCGACGGCACGGGCCATCCGAGCGCGATCGTCTCCAAGGTCGTGAACAAGGCCGGCATGCGGATAGCCTCCTCCACGGGCGGCATAGTCGGCGAGAAGCCGATGTGGATGGCGGATGGCGAGCGCACGACGGTCGAGAACACCGGGTGCCTCTGCCCCGGCCTCTATGCTTCGGGCATGGCCGCCAACAATGTTCAGGGAGGGTTCCGCATGGGTCCCATCTTCGGCGGCATGCTCAAGAGCGGACGCAAGGTCGCCGCGCTGATCGCGCGGAATCTCGCGTCATGAAGCCCGTGTTCCCCGGTTCCGCGCAGGAGGCACGATTCGGCCTCTACTTGGTGATCAGCCGGCCGCGCACCAGCTTCGAGGCCTGCGCCGAGGCGGCGGTCGAGGCCGGACTGCGCTATGTGCAGTTGCGGATGAAGGGGGCGCCGCGCGCGGCCGTCGTCGCCTGCGCGCACGCGCTGCGACGGATCACCGCCGGCAGCGCCACGCGTTTAATCATCAACGACGATCCCTCGATCGCCGCCGAAACCGGCGCCGACGGTGTGCACCTCGGCCAGACCGATCCGCCCATCGACGATGTCCGCGCCCGCTTTCCTGGCATCGCGATCATCGGTCTCTCCGCTCATGATGCCTTCCAGGCGGCGCGCGCAGCGCGCCGGCATCCCGCCTACATCGGCGTCGGCCCTGTCTTCGCCACGCCGACCAAGTCGGTTCCCGATCCCGTGCTCGGTTGTGCCGAGGCGGGCCGTATTATCCGCTCGGTTCCGGTGCCGGCCGTCGCCATCGGGGGCATCAATACGGAAACGCTTCCGGCAGTGCTGGACGCCGGCGCCGTAAATTTCGCCGTTGTCCGGGCGGTCTGCGACGCGGCGCATCCGATCGCGGCGATCCGCCGGCTGCAGATGCTCTGGCGTGCCCACTACGACCGCTGACTCATGGGCGATGGCGGGAACGTACAGCGCCGTTGCGGACGCCCGCGGGGTTGGAGGAACCAGCGTCAGTGCAACCGTGGGCCGCACGGAGAGCCTCGATGAAGGCTGCCATGTCGGCCGGCGGCGGACGCTGGAAGACCAGGCGGCGGCCGTCGGAGGGGTGGTCGAAGGCGAGTTCCGCGGCGTGCAGCATCTGCCGGGAGGGACAGGCCTTCAGCGCGCGGTCGCGGGGACGGCTGCCGTAGACCGGATCGCCGACGATCGGCAGGCCGAGATGCGCCAGGTGAACCCGGATCTGGTGTGTGCGGCCGGTCTCGATGCGGACCTGCAGGAGCGTGAAATCGCCCAAGTGCTCGAGCACCTCGTAGTGCGAAACGGCCGGTTTGCCGCGAGGGGGATTGACCGCCATGCGCTTGCGGTCGACCGGATGGCGGCCAATCGTCGTCGCGATGCTGCCCCTAGCCCGGGCGGGACGGCCATGCACGAGGGCCAGGTAGCGCTTGCAGACGCGCCCCGCCTGGAACTGCGCCGCCAGGGCCAGGTGCGCGGCGTCGTGCTTGGCGACGACCATCAGCCCGCTGGTGTCCTTGTCGAGCCGGTGCACGATGCCCGGGCGCTCGACACCCCCCACCCCGCCGAGATCGTCGCAGTGGTGCAGCAGGGCATTCACCAGCGTGCCGCCCGCATGGCCCGGCGCCGGATGGACGACGAGACCAGGAGGCTTGTCGATGACCAGAAGGTCGGCGTCCTCGAAGACCACATCGAGCGGCAGCGCCTCGGGCAGGGGTTCGGCCGGCGCGGGCGGCGGCAGGTTCACGCAAACCTGCTGGCCCGGACGCGTCATGGCGCGGGCGCTGGCCGGCTGCCCGTCGACCGTCACCAGCCCGGCCGCAATCAGCGCCTGCAGGCGTGAGCGGGAGAGCGGGGCGCAGCGGCGGGCCAGCCAGACATCGAGGCGCACGCCGGCCTCGTCGACGGTCAACCGGCGGCTGGCGGCGGCGCCGGAAGAAGCGTCGGGCCGCGTGTCGTCCGTCTCTACACTCGTTTGCCGGCCTGATTCCACTTTCGGATCCTCGTCCTGCCCGCGGCTTTGGGCGCCCGGCGGCCTCAGGGCGTCGGCGGCGAGCCGACCCGGCGCGGAGTGCGCCGCAGCGCCAGGAGGCCGCCGGCGCCGATGGCCAGGAGCAGCAGGCTGGCGACCTGGCCGATCGAGAGGGCGCCGACCTGCAGACGGGCGTCGCCCCGCAGCATCTCCGTATGGAAGCGCACGAGCGCGTAGAGCACCATGTAGAGGGCGGTCACCCGTCCGCGCCGCGGATGGCGCCGGGCGATCGCGTAGAGCACGGCGAACAGGGCGAGGTTGGCGAGGGCCTCGATCAACTGGGTCGGCACCACGGGCAGACTGTAAGGCGCCTCGGGGCCGATCAGGCCATCGGCCACTTGTTCGCGCCAGGCCATCGAGCCGGCGGGGAAGCGCACGCCGCCCGGCCCACAGCAGCGAAAACCGTGGCAGCAGCCGTTCAGGAAGCAGCCGATGCGCCCGAAGGCGTGTCCCAGCGGCAGCACGGCGGCGCAGAGGTCGAGGATTTCGAGAGGGTGCAGGCGGTTGACGCGCGCGAAGAGCAGGATCGCGGCGACGGCGCCCAGCACGCCGCCGTAGAACATGAGCCCCCCCTGGTCGATGCGGATGATGGAGCCGGGGTTGGCGGCGAACTCGCTCGTCCAGTGCTCCGCGACGTAGGCCAGACGCGCCCCCAGGACGCCGCCAACCATGAGCCAGACGAGGAGCCGCGAGAGGTGGTCGTCCGCGAGGCGTCCGAAGCCGCCGCGCGTCAGGCGGCGCATGGCGGCGAGCGCCGCCAGGAAGCCGAGCGCCATCAGGGCGCCGAAGGCATGCAGGGTGAACGGGCCGAGTTGGAAGAAGACCGGATGCATGGAATCCCCTGTTGGCGAAAATCCTGCTGACAAACGACAAGGCAACCGATATAGTATGTGTTTCGGCAGTCTAAATCAAGCCACTGCGCCCGGGTTATGTCCG
>CAYPJN010000063.1:0-9882 GCA_964411055.1 uncultured Lentisphaerales bacterium
GAAGTCCTCTTCCCGCGTCCCAAGCAGATGTTCGCGCCCCACAAGAACCTCCATTTCGGCGCCACGCCCTATGGCCAGGCCGATATTGTCAGCTTCGTCAACGACAACGTCACCGCCGACTTCCTCATCGGCAACTACAAGGTTCTGATCTTCTCGGGCTGGAACACCTGTTCCGACAAGCAGTACAAGGTGCTCTGCGGCTACGTGCAGGCAGGCGGCAAGCTCTGCATCGCAATCCCGCACCTCTCGACCGACAAGACGCGCCGCCACGACACCTTCGAACTCGGCGACCTGGTCAACGGAGGCGACTTCAGCGAGCTCTGCGGACTGAAGATCACGGGCCAGGGGCGGCGCTTCTACTGGGCGACCGGCCCCTCCCGCAAGATAAACGAGATGGGGATGATGCGCGCCCGCCGGCTCGGGATCATGGCCGCGCCGCTGGGCGAGATCGAGTTCACCGGTCCGCGGGAGAACTACGAGACACTGGCCGTCGACGACGAGCACAACCGTCCCGTCGTCCTCCGCTGCAAGCGGGGCAAGGGCGAGGTCTTCTTTGTCAACACCTGGTGCTACCCGGGGGCGCTCAACCAGAACAACGGGGCCGGCTCCTTCGCCGACGACCGCGGACTCGCCGACCTGCTCTACGAATACGTCGCGCTGCAGGGACGCGGCCACGCCTGGATCACCGGCCCCGACTTCGAGAAGCCCGACGAGGACTGCCGCTGGATCGTCTTCTCCTACTTCCCCGATGGCGGCAAGGTCTGCTTCCTCAACCTGGACTACGACCACGAGCGCCAGTGCGTGCTGCACTACTTCGGCGACAAGAAGTTCATCACGCTTGCCCCGGGCGAGTTCCTCCAGCTCGATGCCCCTCAGCTTCTGCCGGGCGAGAAATTCAACGAGCGGTAGGACATGGAACGCGGTGAGGCGCGACGGAGGGCGCGCGCTCGTGGTGCGCAAAGATGCTAGCGCCTAACCATGGCACCCAGGGCCAGCAGGGCGTAGAAAGTGTATTCGACATCGCCGCGGGCGAGGTCAGGATGCCCAGCCCAAAGCCCGTCCGGCGCGCGGCAG
The DNA here is from genome assembly GCA_964411055.1 of uncultured Lentisphaerales bacterium. Lineage (GTDB taxonomy): Bacteria > Verrucomicrobiota > Kiritimatiellia > RFP12 > JAAYLN01 > JAAYLN01. Next base: position 1,075 of record CAYPJN010000063.1, read on the forward strand.
GCGTCGACGAAGGCCGCCAGCCGCCGGGCGTCGTCGTCGGGTTCGACCCAACCGGCCAGCGCCAGCGCGAAGCGCGCGGTCGCCGTCGACAGCAGATCGGGGCCGCGGGCCGCGCGAGAGGCGCGGAATCCGCCGGCCGGCACGCGCTGGTCTAGGAGCCAGGCCTGCGCGCGTTCTCCGCGGTTCAAGGCGGCGCCTGCCAGCGCCTGCACCGCAAGGACGGCGGCCGCCTGGGGTGTGGTTCCCCAGTTCCACGGCGCCCACCAGGTCAGCGCGAACCAGCAGGGGCGCACACCGCACTGCTCGAGCGTCAGGGCGGCGACAAAGAGGGCATAGGGATCGCGGCCGCCAGCCAGCAGGGCGCGCGGCAGCCCGCACAGGAGGCGCAGGCGCCGTGCGCGCGAGCCGGAACCGGCGCGCGCCGCGAGGCAGGCATGGCAGGCGCGGTGGACCGGGTCGAGCCCGCATACCGGCTGGCGGGCGAGCGCGTCGCGCAGGAGATCCAGGTCGCCGGGCAGCTCCAGCGCCTCGCAGAGCCACTGGGCGAACAGCGTGTAGTAGAGGTCGGGCGGTTCCCGCGGCGCGGTCGTAACCGGGGCGCCCCGCGCATCGGCCACGCCCGTGCCCAGGGCGTGCCGTAGCCGTTCGCGCGCCTCCGGCAGCAGAAGACCGGCGCCGGCGCGGAGCGCGGCCTGAAGGGCACGCCCCAGCATGCGATGGCGCGCGAAACCGTCCGGCCCCGCCTGGCCGGACGGCGGGAAGGTGAGGGGGGAGCCATGGAAGGCCGGTACTTTGCCCGGATCCTGGCACATGCAGGGGCTCGCCTGTGCCTCGCCTGTCTGAAGCGTCTCCATCTCGTCGCGGCTAGGGGGCGCCGGTCCAGAGCTGCTTGATCCGGACGAGGCCCTCGAACCAGGATCGCGGCAGCCGGTTACACAGGCCGGCCAAAGATGACGACAGGTGTCCCACGTGGCCACACTCCGGGAAAAGATCCGCGATGCCGGGGCCTGGTTCGGCAATTTGCCGCTGCAAGGCCAGTTCCATGCGGATGTAGGGGCGCGCGTCCGTGCCGATGCCGGCCATGGAGAGCAGCCGTCGGCGGAGCCCCGGATGCAGCGCGATCCATTGGCCATGGTTTTTCGCGAGGAGATACCGCAGGGTACGGAAAACCACAAAATCGATGGGGATGGGAAAGTCGAAGGTCCACTCGTAGTCGATCACATGCCACGCGCCGCCGTGGACGATGATGTTCGGCAGGACGAGGTCGATGTTGCTGACGTCCGCGGACATGAGGCCTTCCGGGAGACGGACAGCTCCGAAGATTTGGCGGAATTCGGGCGTTGCGCGGAAGGGCTGCACGGCCAGCGCGCGCACGGTATCGACGAAGCGTTGCATCTGCCCCAGAAACGCCGCCTCATCCCCCGTCCGCAGCCGGGCGAGGCACTCGCCGGCCAGAGAAGGTCCCTCCAGGAAATCGAACCGCATGCCCGCTGCCGACGGGGTGCAACGGTTGACCCGCAGGGGGGTGGAGGCCAGGATCGTGGCGAGTTGGCGGCCATGGTCCGGCAGGCGCGCCACATGCGCGCGCGCCTCCGGGCCGGCGGCGCGCTTCACCACGTACTGGCGGCCATCCGGCTGCCGGACAATGTCGGTGCAGATGCGGTACTCGGGCCGCCGGCGCGTTGCGATCTGGCTGAAAATGATCTGGTCGCTTTTCGCCGCGGTGCTTGCCTGGCCTTGTGGATGGAGTTCGACAAGGACCGCTCCGCCGGACACCCGGCCGTGGCCGGGTTCGTCCTGCCGGGGTGGACGGTCGTCGGAATAGAGGCGGCTCGCGAAACGCCAGTCCGGGAAAGGGTAGTAGAAAAGACCCGTATCTAGACCGGTCTGCTGCGCCAGTTGGCGGAGATTGTCCCGGGAGATCCAGGGTTCCGGCGCGCCGTTTCCCGGCCGGCGCGCCGGGCCGGAGCCGAGGGTTTGTATCAGCACGATCCGGCCGCCCGGCTTGAGCAGGCCGCGCAACCGGCTCAGCAGTTTAACCGCAGGATCGGCAGCGGGCTCCGTGTGGCGCGCGCTCCCGTGCAGGACGTCCGCCAGAATTACGAGATCGAAGGCGCGCCCGCCGAGCCTTACGAGGGCGGCGTCGCAAGGGCCGCCGTGGATCTCGACGTTGGGACGGTTCCGCTGCCGGACGGCATTGACGAAGGCCAGCGCCTGCGACGCCTCGACGGCCGTGACTGAGGCGGCCCGGTCCGCCAGTCCGCCGGTCAGCGCGCCCGCGCCCGCGCCCACCTCCAGCACGGCATCGGTGCTGTGGATTGCCAGCCAGTGGAGGCAGTTGCGCCGCTCGCGGCAGAGGTGCAGGGCGAGTTCCCGGTCGTGGCACCGCAGGGCTTCGCGGTCGCAACCTTGATCGTCGTGCGCGCGGACGATCCGCAGCAGCCTTCGCTCGGTCCGCGAGAAGCAGATCTGGCCGGGCGCCCCGCATCCGAAGAGGGGCGCATGCTGTGGGTCTGGAATCATGGGCGCGGTTCCGGTCCGAGCGCAAGGCGGACGCGGGTGTAGAGCCGACGGGCGAGAAGCGGGCTGTGCCGGCGGGCGCAGTCGAGCGCCTGGCCGGCGCGAGGCAGCACTTGATGCAGGCCGGTGGCGCGCAGGAGGCGTCGGAGCCTCCCCAGCGACCGGAGGAAGCGGGGAAAGTTCGTGAAGTCTAACCCCGGGACGCCGTCGATCGCGCGCCGGGTGGCGTTGAGCATGTAGTCGGCGTTCGCCAGGCTGATGGCGGCCTGGCGAACGGTCATGACCCAGCCGGTCAGGTAACCCTGCGACTGCGCCACGAAGGGCAAAATCCGTTCCAGCGCGTGGTTCAGCGTGCCGTCGTGCGGCAGGGGTTCCGGCGGGAACTCCTCGGCGGTCCAGGCGCGTTCCAGGAGCGGCCGCAGGGCGCGCGTCCGGCACCAGAAGACGGAGCCGACGGACACGGGTTGCCGGCTCCGGTCCAGGCGGATGCCCAGCCCCAGTTGTGCTGCCAGTTGCGCGGTCGCCTCGAAGCAGACCGTCCAGTAGTCCATGCCCGACTTGAAGTAGGTGCCGTGGCAGGGGGGTGGCGGCACCAGCAATCCCAGTTCCGGTTGCCGCTCGAAGGCGGCTATGACGCCGCGCACGTAATGGGCGCTCGACAGGGTGTTTTCCCAGAGCATGTCGCGGAAAGCCGCGCCGACGGTGGCAAACTCCTTCTGGGGCGACAGCTTGTCGTGGACGAAGCAGAGGTAGTCGTATCCTCCGAGGAGCGGCAGCGCCCCCGTCAGCAGCGCGCCCCAGTCGCGTCCGCGCGCCGGCACGCGCAGAAGTGTGGCGGGGCGGCGTCCGGGGCGGTCCGCCAGTCCCCGGGCGATCGCATCCAGCTTCTCAGCCGTGTCGGTCGTGACGAAGAGATCCGCCTCGGGCGGGAGTTCCCGCAGGTAACGGCAGCCGTACTCGATCAGCTCCGGGTAGAAGAGGTGCGCGACAACGGCGATCCGCTTGCCGGCGGGGAACGGGGCGGGCGACGGTTCTGTGGCGGAAAGGATGATGTTGAGTCCCAGGCGCTCCTTCAGGCTGTCCGGGTCGAGGCGGCGCAGCAGGTGCTGCCAGATCAGGCGCTGGTCGTAGGCGTAGTGCGCGCGCGCGTAGTCCAGCGCGTCGCGCAGGGTCGAGCCGTCGCCATGGCGCAGGTAGTCGGCCCGCGGCACGCGGAACGAGCGCCGCTTGATGACCGGGAAGCGCCGGTGCGCAACCAGCTCGTGGAGATTGTAGGTATGGTGGTCGAGGTTCTTTTCCGGGGAGGCGTCCAGGTCGGCCGTGTCGGAGAAGGCCGCCCAGGCGAAGCCCCGGTCGGCAAAATGGCGCGTGAGCACGCCGGCAAAACGGTCGGCGAGCTCCTCGAAGTGCCGGAAGACCGGCAGTTCTTCCCAGAAGGCCCGGAAGGCGGGGTCGGTCATCAGCCGTTTCCGGAAGACGAGGAAGTAGGTCTGGAGGCAGCGCGGGCGGCAGCCATAGGGGCAGAGCCCCGTGCCGCGGATCGCGCCATGCGCGCTGAGTCCCCAGAAGTCGAGATTCCGGGGTGCCATGGTCGCGAACACGTCGGCAAAGGGGTAGAGCGGACCGAAGAAGGAGTCGTTGAAGAGGACGAGTTCATCGTACTCGGCCAGCCGGTCGAAGCCTACGTGGCGGACGAGGCCCTCCTGCCAGGCGGCGACGTCGAAGCCGGTGTTGGGTCGCTCGTGAAGCTCGTCGGCGAACGCCTGCAGCCGGCGGCGGCCGGTCTCGGCGAGCGTGCCGTTGGCGACGACCACCAGGCGCGACAGGTTGGCGCGCATGTCCCGCAGGAGGAACACGATGTAATCATCGACGATACCCTCGGGATCGTGGGTCACGAAGATGCCGATGCGTCGGGGTCCGGTCATATCCGAGGGCCTATCCGTGTGCCATGGCCAGGCCTGACTTCCGCCTGCATGCACGCGTCCATGATAACGGTCGGGCGGTTGTTGTGCAATGACGCAATCTTGCGCTCGACAGGGTGCGGGCGGTTGCCTATCCTATGGGGCGCACATGGAACGGATCAACGAGACCCTGAACCAGCGGAATCCGCAGTTCGACAACCACCTGAGGCCGACACGCTTCGAGGAGTTCGCCGGCCAGCGGAAAGTGACCGACCGCCTCATGCTGGCCGTCGAGGCGGCGCGGCAGCGCCAGGAGTCCCTGGACCACGTTTTGCTGCTGGGGCCGCCCGGGCTAGGCAAGACGACGCTGGCGTTCATTCTCGGCCAGGCCATGGGCGTCAACGTCAAGACCACGTCGGGACCCGTCATCGACAAGCCGGGAGATCTGGCCGGCCTGCTGACCAGCCTGCAGCCCGGCGACATCGTCTTCATCGACGAGATCCACCGCATGCAGCGCGCCGTCGAGGAGTACCTCTACTCCGCCATGGAGGACTTCGTCATCGACATCATGATCGACCAGGGGCCCAACGCCCGTTCGATCCGGCTCGACTTGCCCCGCTTCACGCTCGTCGGCGCGACGACGCGCGGCGGCCTGATATCCGCGCCGATGCGCTCGCGCTTCGGCCTCTCCAACCGTCTCGACTACTATCTCGCCGAGGATTTGGCCGGGATCGTCCGGCGCTCGGCCGACAAACTCGGCGTGAGCATCGACGACGACGGCGCACTGGAGATCGCCGCGCGCTCGCGCGGCACGCCGCGCATCGCCAACAACCTGCTGCGGCGCGTGCGCGACTTCGCCCAGGTGCGCGCCGGCAACCACATCAGCCGCGTCGTCGCCAGCGAGGCGCTGGCCCTGCTGGAGATCGATCCTTTTGGGCTCGACGAGATGGACAAGCGCCTGCTCGAGACCCTGCTGTTCAAGTTCGGCGGCGGGCCGGTCGGCATCAGCACCCTCTCCGTGGCCGTGAGCGAGGAGCCCGAGACGATCGAGGAGGTCTACGAGCCCTACCTGATCCAGGAGGGCTACATCCAGCGGACGCCGCGCGGCCGCATCGCCACGCCGCTCTGCCGCGAACGCCTGCGGGCCGAGGGGCTGGCCGCTCCCGCACCCCGGCAGGGAGAGCTGGGGATCTAGTCCGATGCGCGAGGCGCTCTCCAGGCTCCGTTTCCGCAAGGTCCGTTCGCACGCCCAGCAGGCGGGACGCCGCCGCGGCGTGCGCGCCTTCCGCGACAGCGATGCACTACGTGTGATTGCCGGCCTGGCCGCCTGGGGGCTGGGCCTCTGGCTGGTGGCGCCGGCGGGCATGCCCGACTGGCGGATGATGCTGGCCTGCGGCGTCACGCTCGTCATCATCGGCTTCGGCGGGCAGATGCTGCTCGCCGTCATACAGCCGCGCGGGGATCCCGTCCTTCCGGCCTGGATGCTCATGCTCTCCATGATGCTGCTGGCCATGGCCGATGTGCGGCTGGCGGAATGGATTCTGGCCCGGCTGCTGCGGCCAGAGATCGGCGGCCCGCCGCTGGTCACGCCGCATGCCCTTGTGCCCCTGCTGGTCGCCATGCTCTATGGCGGGCAGGCCGCCCTGGTCATCGGCCTGATCACGGGGGTGGTGCTGGCGCTGGCCGCCGACTTCAGCCTCGGGATCTTCCTGCTCTCGCTCTGCGCGACCGCGGTGGCGGCGCTCGAGGTTCCGCGGCTGCGCTACCGAGCCGAGCTGGCCCGCGCGCTGGGCCGCATCGGACTCTGGCAGACCCCCGTCGTGCTGGTCATGGCCATCGTCGCGCCCGCCGCGCCCGACCTGCGCCAGGTCGGCATCCAGATCGCGGCGCTCTTCGCGTGGCTGGCCCTCTCGGGGTTGATGATCCTGCTGATCCTGCCGCTGGCCGAGCGCGTGACGGGCCGCACCGGCGCCATCAGCCTCAACGCCTTTGCCGACCTGGGACGCCCGCTCCTGCAGCGCCTCAGCCTGGAGGCGCCCGGAACCTACCACCACTGCATGGTCGTCGCCACCCTCGCGCAGGCCGCCGCGGACAAGATCGGCGCCAACGGACTGCTGGCGCGCGTGGGGGCCTACTACCACGACATCGGCAAGCTGGGGCGTCCGGCGTTCTACATGGAGAACCAGATGCGCGGCGGCAATCCGCACGACGAATTGCCGCCCAACATCAGCCGCATGATCATCGTCAACCACGTCAAGGAGGGCCTGGTGCTGGCCCGCCTGCACCACCTGCCGGCGGTCATCACGCGGTTCATCGCCATCCACCACGGCACGAGCGTGATCCGCTGGTTCCACCGCAAGGCGCTCAGCCAGGCGAACGGCGGCGCGGAGGGCGGCAAGCCCAATGGCGTCGAGGAGAGCCACTACCGCTATCCCGGCCCGATCCCGACGGGCCGCGAGGAGACCATCGTGGCGCTGGCCGATTCGGTCGAGGCCTCGTCGCGGGCCCTCGCGAAGGTGACCCCCGCCCACATCGAGAACCTGGTCACGGCGATCTTCAACGAGCGCTGGAGCGACGGCCAGCTCGACCGGAGCCGCCTCTCGCAGGCGGAGCTCGCCGCCGTCCGCCAGTCGTTCATCTACACCCTGACGCACCTGCTGCACGCCCGCCTGGCCTACCCGTCCCATGAACCGCCTACGGATACGAAACCGGCAGCGCCGCTTCCGGCTTGACCGCGCCGCGCTGCTCCGGCTCGGTCGGGCGCTGATGGCCTGCGCCGCGCGCGCCGCGCCGCAGCGCGCCTGGCGCGAGATCGACATCCTGGTCGTCGACGATGCCGGCATCGCGCCCATCAATGCCGCCGCCATGGGCCATAACGGGCCCACCGACGTGCTGACCCTCGCCTACGAGGCGATCCCCGGCGAGCCGGAGGGCGCGACGGCCGAGCTGGTCGTGAATGCCGAGCGCGCCTGGCAGCAGGGCGGCGCCACCCGCGCCGGTGCGGATCGCGAGCTGGCGCTCTACCTGGCCCATGCCTGCGACCACCTCTGCGGTCATGACGACCAGACCCCCGCCGGCCGCCGCTCCATGCGCCGCCGCGAATGGCGCTGGCTCGGGCAGGTCGGCGTTCCGGAGATATTCCTGCCCTGATGCGCCCTTCCGCCGCCATCCTTCTGCCGCTGCTCTGCGCCGCCGGGGCGGGCGCCGCCCTCGCCTGGTGGCTGACCGGCCTGGCGCCTGCCCCTGCCACGCGGGTGCCGACCGCCGGCGGATCGCTCGCGGAGTCGCGCTTCGCCGCCGCCCGGCCGCCGGCGGCGGAGGCGCCTGGTCTCTTTGCCGCCGGTCGCGGGACGGCGGGTGACTCGCGCGACGCCTGGCCCGCCTTCCGCGGCCCCGCGCGCGACAACATCGCACGTCCCGGCGTGCCGATCGCCGAAACCTGGCCCGCCGGCGGGCCGCCCGTGCGCTGGAGCGTCGCCGTCGGCGACGGCCATGCCGGCCCCGTCGTTCGCGACGGGCGCGTCTACCTGCTGGACTACGACGAGTCCCGCCGCGGCGACCTCGTGCGTTGTCTCTCGCTGGCCGACGGCGCCGAGATCTGGCAGCGCTTCTATCCGGTTCACACCAAGCGCAACCATGGCATCTCGCGCACCGTTTCCGCGCTCGACGGACGATTCCTGGTGACCTTCGGCCCGCAGTGCCAGGTGCGTTGCCTGGAGGCCGAGACGGGAGCGCACCTCTGGGCGCTCGATCTCGTGTCGCGGTACAACGTCCGCGTCCCGCTCTGGTACGCCGGCCAGTGCCCGCTGGTTGAGGAGGGCGTGGCGGTGCTCGGTGTCGGCGGCGAGCGTGTGCTTATGGCGGGGATCGACTGCGCGACCGGCACAACACGCTGGGAGACGCCCAATCCCGGAGGGTGGAACCAGTCGCACGCCTCGGTGGCCGTGGCCGAATTCCATGGCGTCCGCCAGTACCTGTACGCGGCGCTGGGCGGCATCGCCGGGATCGCGGCTGAAGGCGCGGCAGCCGGCACGCTGCTCTGGTCGACGACGTCCTTCGCGCCCGGCGTCGTGGCGCCGACGACCGTGCCGCTGCCCGGCAACCGCTTTCTCCAGGTGGCAGGCCACGGCAGCGGCGGCGCGCTGTTCGAGGTGGAACGGAGCCCGGATGGCGTGTGGCGGGCCGTCGAACGCCGGCGGATCAGCCGGCGGGTCTTCGCCTGCGAGCAGCAGACCCCGGTTCTGCGGGACGGCGTCCTGCTGGCCGTCCTGCCGAGCGACGCGGGCGACCACCGGCAGGAACTGACCTGCATGCGCCTAGACGGCGAGGTGCTCTGGCACAGCGGACCGCGGGACCGCTTCGGGCTTGGCCCGTTTCTTGCCGTCAA
>CAYPJN010000064.1:0-9826 GCA_964411055.1 uncultured Lentisphaerales bacterium
GCCGGGGACGGCTCGCCCTGCGACACCCCCCCACACCCACACACTCCCCTACGTTTCGACCGCCCGGGCGAAGACCTGCTCGATCGCCGCGCGGGAGGGCACGCCTTCCATCAGTTTCTCGCCGCCGACGAAGAACGTCGGGACGTAATAATAGTCGTATTTCTCCGCGATCTCCGGATGCACCCGCTCGTCGATGACTGCGAGGGGCACGCGGGCGTAGCCGGGGTTCTCCTTCAGGATATCGGCCATCAGTTCCTGCGCCCGCCGGCAGTGGGGGCAGCCCTCGAACATGAACAGCTTGACTTCCTTCATCGCCCCCGCCTTTCCGTTCAGACTCGCGCGGCGCGCAGCGCCGACGGCGCATCGCCCCAGTCGGGCACATCGAGCGTCTCGCCGTCGCGCAGCGCGGAGCGGTGCGCGGCGATGCCCATGGCCATGTAGCGCACGGACTCCCAGACGTTGATCGCCGGCAGGCGGTTGTCGCGCACGGCCGAGACAAACTCATGTGCCAGGTAGGGGTGGGAGCCGCCGTGCCCCCACGGATTAAAGTCGGCATCCCGCAGCTCTTCCGCGCTCTTGTCGGGGTGCGCCACCTGCTTGAAGGCCAGCTCGACCTCGGGCGGCAGGGGATCGAACATCTCCCGGTCCGCAAGGCGGCGGAGCTCGGGCTTCGGCAGCGCATCGAGGTCGATGTGCGCCAAATCGGGGCGCTCGATGCTCCACCAGCGGTTCTCGGAGAAGCTGCCCCGCGTGCCGAAGACGCGGAAGGTCTCGCTGTCCGCGCCCGGGCAGCCCGGCGTCTCGCGCATTTCGCAGATGCGCACAGTCGCCCCATTGCTCATGCGGAAGAGCGCCATCTCGTTGGAGAAGGCGCTGCCGGCGAAGAAGGGATCGCCTGTGCGGTTGCGGTAGCCGTAGGCCGTAGCCTTGACGGCGTGCGCCTGCATGACGCAGGCGGGACCGCTAGTGGAGTGCGTGGGATAGTGCATGGGACCCGAGAGGCAGCCGCGCCGCGTGTAGGCGTCGCGGATCTTGCGCCACTCCCGCCCCGGCCTGCTGACCGCGCGCGAGGCGCTGACCTGGCGCAGGTTGCAGTGGCTATCGACATCATGGAAGTATTCGCCCTCGGCGTAGACGAAGTCGCCGAAGCGCCCCTCGCGCGCCATGCGCCGGCAGTACTGCGCCTGGGGTCGGAAGAAGGTGGTCTCGCCCAGCATGTAGTGCAAGCCGGTGCGGGCGACGGTACTGACCAGCCGGTCGCACCAGTCCAGTGTCTCGTCGTCGTCGGGGATGCTGGTGATGGGAACCGCGCTGTAGACGTGCTTGCCGCTCTCCAGCGCCTGGATGCACTGCGGCGCGTGGAGCCAGGGCTGCGTGATGATCACAAGCGCGTCGAAATCGGCGCGGCAGATGGCGTCGAGCGAATCGAAGCAGTCGGCCTCGCGCACCTTGCCGGCATAGAAGGTATCCTTGAAGAAGCGCGCCACGCGGTCGGGCTCGACATCGCAGAGTCCGATGCGGTCGACCCACGGGTGATTTTTGAAGAGCGGCGCAAAGCAGGAACCGAAACTGCCCAGTCCCACTAGTCCGATGCTGATGCCCATTGCGTTGTTCTCCAGTGAATGAAAATCCTGCTGTCTCTCTTCAGATACGCTGCAGGGCGTTGCGCATGCTCGACGGCGCCTCGTCCTCGGCCAGGAAGCTCTGGCGGGCGATGTTGAGCAGCAGGCCCGCGGCGACCATGGAGGCCATGAGGCTGGAGCCGCCATAGCTGAGGAAGGGTAGCGCGAGCCCCTTGGTGGGCAGGCAGTCCATGGCCATGCCCATGTTGAAGCCCGCCTCGAAGCAGAGCAGGATCGTCAGGCCCAGCCCCAGGTAGCGCCCTAAGCGATCCCGCGCCCCGTAGGCGATCCATGTGCCGCAGAGCAGCAGCACGCCGAAGAGCAGGATGATGCCGGCCGACGCGGCCAGGCCTAACTCCTCGCCGGCGATGGCGTATATGCAGTCGGTGTGCGCCTCGGGCAGATAGCGGTATTTCTGGATGCTGTTGTTGAGCCCCACGCCGAAGGGACCGCCGATGACGAAGGCGTTGACCGACTGGACCGTCTGGTGCGACCGCTCGCCCCCCGACCCGAAGAGACCTTCCAGAAAGTCCTTGACGCGGCCCATGCGGTGCGGATCATGCGCCAGGAAGAGATACAGGCCGCCGATCGCCGGCGGCACGGCGGCGAGGAGGTAGACGATCCGCGTGCCCGCCGCCAGGAATACCGTGCCGGAAACCACCGCAATCACCAGCGTCGAGCCCAGGTCGGGCGCAAGGAAGACGGGCGCCGTCAGGGCGGCGAGGATCAGGCCGGGAAAGAGGAAGCCGCGCAGGAAACTGGACGACCGCGGGCCCACGCGGTCGAACCAGGCGGCCATGACGACCAGTATCCCGATCTTGGCAAACTCGCTGGACTGGAGCTTGTAGAAGCCCAGGTCGATCCAGCGGTGGCTGCCGTTGACCGGGGCGAACGCGAAAACGGCGGCCGTGCCCGCCAGCACGGCCGCGGCGATGGCGGCCACCACCGCCGGACGCGCCCAGAAATGGTAGTCGATCCGCGCCGCCAGCATGCCCGCGGCCAGGCTCAACGCCAGCGAGAGCCCCTGGCGGATCACGAAGTAGTTCGGCTGGCGCGGATAGACCGTCGAGCTCGCGCTGTACACCAGCACAAGTCCCGCCGCCAGCAGCAGGGCCAGCGCGCAAAGAAACAGTGTGACGGCCCGCCGCATGCCGCAGGTCTGTCGCTCAAGGCGCCGGCGCGGGCGGAATCTTCAGCACGGTTCCGGGAACCAGTTCGGATCCGGTCAGGTTGTTGGCCGCCTTGATGTCGGCGGTGCCCACGCCCCAGCGGATGGCCACGGAGTAGAGATCCTCGCCCGGGGCGACGGTGTGGTTCTGGAAGCCGGCCGCCGGCGCGGCGGGCGCGGCGTCGGGCGCGGGCAGGAGAGGCGCGGGCGGCGCGGCATCGGGCGCAGCGTCCAGAACCGCGTCGGGAGCCGCCGGCTCATCTCCCGCGGCGGGCGGCGCGGCGGGCGGCGCCAGTTCGAGCGGATCAAGCACGGGGACGGGCGGCGGCGCGACAGGCGGCACTGGCGCGGGAGCCGGCGCGGGCGCCGGCGCGGGCGCGGGCGCGGGCGGAACTGAATCGGCCTTCGTCGCGGCGCTGGCGCCGGGAATGACCAGCTTCTGGCCCACGATGATCTTGTCGCCAACCAGGTTGTTGGCCTTCTTGAGATCGGCCGTTTTCACGCCGTGGCGCTGCGCGATGACCGAGAGCGAGTCGCCGGACTTCACGGTGTAGCCGCCGGCGCCGGCCTTGACGGCCGCCGGTCTGGCGGACGCGGCGGAACTGCGAAGCGGCTTGGCGATATCCACCTTGCCCGGAAGCTGGATCACATCGCCGACGTAGAGCTTGTTGGGGTTGATTCCTGGATTCACGGCCGCCACATCCTGCCAGCGCAGCTTGTAGCGGTAGGCGATGCCGGTGAGGCTGTCGCCGGATTTCACGGTGTAGGAGGTGGTGAGCTGGGGACGCGCCACCACGGGCGCCGGACGCGACCACGTATCGCCGACCGTGCTCACAACCGGCTCGCGCACGGCCGGCTGGACCGCCTCGACCGGTTCGGGCTCGAGCGCGCCCGGCAGCGGCCGCAGCCGCATGTCTTCCGCCTCGCCGCCGCTGTGTATGGTGGAACAGCCCTGCACCAGGCAGAAACCGGCAGCCGCGGCTGCGCCAACCATCAACCTGCTGAATCCATTGCTCTTCATCGCTCTGCTCCTCGTCATGACACCGTTCCCATCGCCTGCACCAGGCGGGCGAAACAGTCGCCCCGTTGCGCGTACCCGTCAAACTGATCGAAGCTTGCACATCCCGGGGAAAGCAGAACCGCCTCCCCCGTCTCGGCCTCGCGGGCCGCCTGCAACACGGCTGTCTGCAGGTCGCCACAGGCGGCACATTCGACAACCGGCGACCACGCGTCCCGGAGGGCCTGAGTTGATTCGCCGATAAGATAGACCTTTTTCACCCGCTTGGCCAGCAACTCTTTCACGCCATCCAGATCGCGCTCCTTCAGGCGGCCGCCAGCGATCAGCCGCACCGGTTCGCGCGTCATTCTGAGGGCGGCCGCCAGCGCCGCCAGACTGGTGGCCTTGGAGTCGTCGATGTAGACCACGCCGCGGTACACCGCGACGCGCTGCATGCGGTGGGGCAAGGGCCGGAAGTCCTCCAGCCCCGCCTCGATTTGCGCGGGCGCGAGCCCGCAGGCGTGCAGGGCACCCGCGGCGGCCGCCGCGGCCTCGCCGAGCACCGGATTGTCGAACCAGGTTCCCGCGAAGCGCAGCACGGCGGGCGCGCCGGCGACGCCGCTCTCGATGCGCCCCGGCGCGTAGCGCCAGTCGGCCGCGCCGGCGCCGAAGGTCTGCACCGCGACGCCCGCGGGCAGCGGCGCGGACAGCGCCGGCAGCCCCGCGGGCAGCAGCGCGACGTCGCCCGCGCCCTGCCGCGCGAAGAGGCGGTACTTGAGCCGCGCGTAGCTTTCCATCGTGCCGTGCCGGTCGAGGTGGTCGGCCTGGAGGTTCAGCAGCACGGCCACGTCGGGACGGAATTCCGCGACCTGCTCGAGCTGGAAGGAGCTCGTCTCGACCACCGCCCACGGCAGGCCCGGCCGGTCCAGCACGCAGGCGCATAGCGGCAGGCCGTAGTTGCCGGCGGGCACGCCCTCCAGTCCCGCGGCCGTCAGGGTGTCGGCGCAGAGCTTGACTACCGAGCTCTTGCCCTTGCTGCCGGTCACCGCCAGCAGTCGCCCGCCCCAGAAGGCGTAGCCCAGTTCCATCTCGCCGGCGACGGGGATGCCGCGCGCCGCGCACGCGCGCAGCCAGGGATGGTCCGGCGCGATCGCGGGACTGGCGATGGCCAGCGTGTAGGGCTCGTCCGGCAGCGCGCCGGCGCCGCCGCGCAGCCGCACGCCGCTGCCCGCCAGCGCGTCGCGCGCCCGCCCGAGGCACGCCTCCGGCGCCGCGTCCAGCAGCGTCACGCAGCCCCCGTGCGCCGCCAGCAGCCGCGCCGCGGCGATGCCGCTGACGCCGGCACCCAGCACGCAGGCGCGCTGGTTGACAAACCGTTCCGTGGCTTTCATGCCTTCGCCCTATCATCACGGCCCGCGGGATCCACGCGCCGCCGCCAGCGTTCGAGCGCCTGTTCCAGATGCACGCCGCGCGAAGCCTTCAGCAGCACCCAGTCGCCCGTCGCGGCGAGCTCCGCGAGGGCGTCGCCCGCGGCGGCGGCATCCGCCACCCGGACGAGAATCCCGGCAAAACCCTGCTGGATCGCGGCGTCGGCGATCCATCCGCCCGCGCGGCCCACGGCGACGAGCGCCTCGCACCCGCTCGCCGCCACGCAGGCTCCGCAAGCGGCATGAAAGGTCTGCGCCTCCGGTCCTAGCTCGCGCATCTCGCCGAGAACCAGCACCCGGCAGTGTCCCGCACCCGCCAGAGCGAAGGTGCGGATGGCGGCCTCCATGGAGAGCGGGTTCGCGTTGTAGGCGTCGTTGACCAGCGTCACGCCGCGCCACTCGGCCTGCTCCCAGCGCATGGCCATACGCGGCAGCCGCGGCAGGGCCTCCTCGATCGCCTCCCACGCCACGCCGCAGGCGCGCGCCGCCGCCACGGCCTGCAGCGCGTTGAGCACATGATGCGTGCCGGGCACGCCCAGCCGCAGCTCGCGCGGACGGCCGCCCTCAGCCGCGTGCAGGATGAAGCCGCCCGTACGCGCGTCGATCTCCTCGGCGCGGTAGTCGGCCGCCGCGCCGGCGCGGCTCACGGCGATCACGCGCGCCCGGGTCTGGCTCCTGAGGAAATTGAAGAAGGGCGATTCCGCGTCCAGCACGGCGAAGCCCGCGTTCGGCAGCGCGCGCAGCAGCTCGGCCTTCTCTCCGGCGATGGCCTCGATGCTCCCGAAGAACTCGAGATGCACCGGGCCGATCGCGCTGATGATTGCCGCGTCGGGTTGCAGCACGTCGCAGAGCGGCCGCAGCTCGCCGGGATGGCTGATGCCGAGCTCGAAGACCCCGAACCGCGTCTGCCGCGGCATCTGCAGCAGGCTGAGCGGCAGGCCGATGTCGGTGTTGAAGTTGCCGCAGGTCGCGGCCGTGGACTGGGTCGTGGCCAGCAGCGCGGCCGTCCACTCCTTGACCGTGCTCTTGCCGACGCTGCCCGTCACGCCGATCATGCAGGGCGCGACGGCGCGGCGGTAGCCGCGGCCGAGCTCCATCAGGGCCGCCCGCGTCGAGGGCACGCGCAGCAATGGCGCGGGTGCGCCCGTCGCCTTCGGCTGCCAGTCGTCCTGCACCAGCGCGCCGGCGGCGCCGGCCTGCAGCGCCTGCGCCACGAAGGCATGGCCGTCGACCGTCGCGCCGGGCAGGGCCACGTAGAGGTTGCCCGGGCGGATGGCGCGGCTGTCGTGCATCACGCCGCGGACGACCGCCGGCGGTGCGTCCCAGCGGCCGCCGCACCATTCGGCCAGTTCCTGCGGGTCGAAGGGCTGGTCATGCAGCAGGGGCGTCGTGGCTTCAGCGGACATGGGCGGCGAGGCTCCTGACTTCGGCGCGGTCGTCGAAGGCCGTCACATGGTGGTTGGCCTCCTGGTAGGTCTCATGCCCCTTGCCGGCGACGAGCACGATGTCGCCGGCCTGCGCGGCGGCCAGGGCGCGAGCGATGGCCGCGCGCCGGTCCGGCTCGACATCGAAGTCGTGGCCCGCCATGCCGGCCGTGATCTCGGCGATGATCGCCAGCGGATCCTCCGTGCGCGGGTTGTCGGAGGTCACGATGGCGTGGTCGGCGAGCGTGGCGGCCACGCGGCCCATCAGCGGCCGCTTGGCGCGGTCGCGGTCGCCGCCGCAGCCGAAGACGACGATCAGGCGGCGCGGCGCGATCTCGCGCAGTGTCCGGAGCACGTTGGACAACGCGTCGTCGGTGTGCGCGTAGTCGACGAAGATGGAGGCCGGGTGCGGCGTCTCGATCTTCTCGAGGCGCCCCCAGCGCGGGCGGGCGCGACGCAAGGTCTCCGCCACTATCTCCAGGGGGACGCCCGCGGCCAGCGCCATACCGGCCGCGCAGAGCATGTTGGCGATGTTGTAGCGGCCCAGCAGGGCGACCGCGAGAGGGACGCGGCCCGCCGGCGTGACGAGCGTGACGCGCGAGCCCTGCGCATCCAGCGCGATCTCCTCGGCGCGGATCTCGGCGGAAGAAGTCAGCCCGTAGGCGACGGCGCGCAGTCCAAGGCCGGCGGCATGGTCGAGCAGCCGCACGCCGTAGGGATCGTCGCGGTTGATGACGGCCGGCGCGCCGGGATGCTCCGCGGCGAGCTGGTCGAAGAGCCGGCGCTTGGCCAGGAAGTAGGTTTCGAAATCCTTGTGGTAGTCCAGGTGGTCGCGGGTCAGATTGGTGAAGGCCGCGGCCGCGAAGCGCATGCCGCCGGTCCGGTGCTGGTCGAGCGCGTGCGACGAGACCTCCATGACGGCCGCGGCGCAGCCGTCGCCGCGCATGGCGGCCAGCAGGCTTTGGAGCTCGCAGCAGTCCGGCGTGGTCCGCGTGGCGGCGATCACGCGCTCGCCGTAGGCGTACTCGACGGTGGAGATGAGGCCGGTCTTGCGGCCGGCATCCTGCAGCATGTCGCGCAGCAGGCCCGCCACGGTGGTCTTGCCGTTGGTGCCGGTGACGGCGTAGACCTCCAGCGCGCGCGAGGGGTCGCGGTTGACCGTGCAGGCCATGCGCGCCAGGGCGGCGCGCGCGTCGGCCACCTGGATCCAGCGCGGGCCGGTCGGCGGCGGCGGCAGCTCCGCCGCGACGGCGACGGCGCCCCGGGCGAGGGCCTGCTCGATGTGCCGGTAGCCCTCGTCCTTGTGGCCGCGGATGGCGACGAAGATGTCGCCGGCGCGCGTCTGGCGCGAGTCGCAGGCGACGCCCGCGATCTCCAGTGTGTCGGGCGCCGTGCGCGTCACGACCTCCACCGACCGAAGCAGTTCCGTGAGTATCATGCTGTTGCCTTCCGCCGCCGCTTGCGTGCTACGGTTCCGGCGCCTCCGCGGGGTCGCTCCCGGCGTGCGCGGCATCCGCCGGCGCCACGACCGGTATCTCGAGATACCGCGCCACCACCAGCGCCAGACGCGCGAAGACCGGCGCCGAGACGGCGCCGCCGGTGCGCAGGCCGCGGGGCCGGTCGAGGATCACGATCATGCCGAAGACGGGATCCTCCGCGGGCACGAAGCCGACGAAAGAGGCCCAGTAGTCGGTCACCGAATAGGCGCCGTCCACGACCTGCTGCGCCGTGCCGGTCTTGCCGGCGATCGTGTAGCCCTCGATGGCGGCGCGGCGGCCCGTGCCCTCCTCGGTTACGGCGACAAGCATCTCGCGCACCTGCGCGGCGATCTCGGGGCGGATGGGACGGCCAATGACCCTGGGGGCGTTCTCCAGGATCGTCTCGCCGCGCGGGGAGACAACCTTGGAGACCACGTAGGGCCGCATAACGCGGCCTCCGTTGGCGATTGTGCAGTAGGCGTTGAGCATCTGCAGCGCGGTCACCGAGACGCCCTGGCCGATCGCGATGCGCGTCGGCGTGACCGTGGCCCAGCGGGCCGACGGCGGCAGCAGGCCACGCTCTTCGCCCGGCAGGTCGATGCCCAACCGCGCACCGAAGCCGAATCCGCGCAGATAGCATTCCATGCGCCGGTTTCCCAGGAGCAGTCCGATCATGGCCGCCCCGATGTTGCTCGACTTCTTGAGGATCGTGCGCACATCCACGCGCCCGTAGACCTTGTCGTGCAGCACATGGCCGCCGTAGTACCAGGTGCCATGGCCGACATCGAAGACCGAGTCGGGCCGGACGAGGCCCTCGTTCAGGGCGGCGGCCACGATCACCGACTTCATGGTCGAGCCGGGATCGTAGATCTGGCCGATGTTGGGGTTGCGCCAGAAGGCCGCAGGCGCCTCCCGGTAGAGCGCCGGATCGAAATCGGGCGTTGCGGCCATGACGAGAATCTCGCCGGTCCTGACGAGCTGCACGATGACCTGCGCCCCGGCGGCATGGGATTGCGCCACGCCTTCCGCCAAAATCTTCTCCGCCTCCAGTTGCAGCATCTGGTCGAGGGTCAGGTGGACATGGGCGCCGTCGATCGGCTCGGCGGTGGTGGCGCGGCGCGCGCGGATCTCGTGCCCGACGCCGTCGCGCGTGCCGTCTATGAAGCCGTCGGTGCCCTGCAGGAAACGGTTGTACTGCTGCTCGATGCCGGCCGCCCCGGACTGCTGCCCGTCCACGAAGCCCAGGACATGCGACATGCAGCGCCGCAACGGGTACTGGCGCCGCAGCACGCGCTCGAGGCCGACGCCGCTGTAGCGGGCGCGGTTGGTCGCCAGCGCCAGGACGCGGTCGTCGAAACTGATGCCCTGCACGATGTACTTGGAGCGGCGCGAGCGGAAGTCCAGCAGCACGGCGTCGGTGTCGCGCCCGGTAACTTCCGCGACGGCCGAGGCGATCGCGGGCAGGTCGTGCTCGGAATTCAGGCTGGAGTAGTCGAGAAAGACGCGCCGGCCGCGCACGATGGTCTCGCGCCAGACAAGCAGGTCTATCAGTGAAGAGCCGCCATCCAGGGCACGGGCGGACTGGAAGGGCCACTGGTAGCCCTTGAGGAAGAGCCGGTCGGCCGCGGCGGCATCGGAGCCGAAGGCCTGCGGCAGGAAGGGCTCGAGTGTACCGTCAGGCGACAGGCTGACCAGGCGCGGTACAGCCTG